>NZ_PNDU01000257.1:0-15034 GCF_005886635.1 Pseudoalteromonas sp. S558
TCTGCTTATATAAAGGTTATATTTAACTTTTAGAAAATTACTCTAGAACTAGGCAAAAATTTTTGTATCTATTTGTTCTAAATAAAAAATTTTTAACGACGTTATAGTGCAATTTAATTCGGTAAATTGCTCAAAGATTTATGCAGCTTGGTATAACTAAAGGGTGAAATCTATGCAGTCATTAGAAAATCATTTTTTAATCGCGATGCCGTCGATGCAAGACCCTTTTTTTAAACGTGCTGTTACCTATATTTGTGAGCACAATGAAGATGGGGCTATGGGCTTGGTAATTAACCAACCAATTAATGTAACCGTTGGTGAATTGCTCGATAAAGTAGAAATTGATAACGATAAATCACAACAAGCAGCTCAAGTTGCTGTATTTGCCGGAGGCCCAGTTAAAACAGATAGAGGCTTTGTATTACACTCTCCAAAATTAGGCTATACCTCAAGCCAAAAGCTCAGTAATGAAATAATGATCACGACCTCAAAAGACGTACTCGCGAGTTTAACAACTGCGCAAGCACCTGATCAATTTATTATAACCTTAGGCTACTCGGGTTGGGAGCAGGGCCAGTTAGAGCAAGAGCTGCTTGACAATAGCTGGCTGATCATAGAGGCAGATCCTAAGATCATTTTTGACACACCCGTTGAAAAAAGATGGGAAAAAGCGGTTTCAATGCTGGGCTTTGACGTAAGTCAGCTTAGCCCCGAAGCAGGCCATGCATAACTAAATAAGATACAAATGACAAAACGAATATTTAAGCCACAGGGCGAGCGAACGGTAATGGGTTTTGACTTTGGTACCAAAAGTATTGGTATTGCCATAGGCCAAGAACTCACTGGCAGTGCGTCGAGCCTTAAAGCTGTAAAAGCACAAGATGGCATTCCTAATTGGGATGATATTGCAGTACAAGTAAATGAATGGCAACCCGATTTAATGGTTGTTGGCTTGCCACTAAATATGGATGGAACGTCGCAAGAAGTTACCTTCAAAGCTAAAAAGTTTGCCAATCGATTGCACAACCATTATGGCATTACAGTGCAAACTCAAGATGAGCGTTTAACAACCGCTGATGCGAAAGCCCGCTTATTTGAACAAGGTGGTTATAAAAAGCTAGGTAAAGGTAATGTTGATAATATGTCTGCCGTGATTATTTTAGAAAGCTTTTTTGAATCTAGTTACGGTGAATAACAAAAATGTATAAATAAAAAAGCGCCAAATTGGCGCTTTTTTTATGGTTAAGTGTAATTTTTAGTAATTACTGTCTTTTCCATCCATACCATCAATTGTCACACCTTGTAAAAAACCAGCTCCTTGCTGCTCGTTATTACGCAGTTTAATCATTAAGCGCAAATCATTTGGTGAGTCTGCGTGGTGTAGCGCATCGGCGTAATTAATTCGTTGCTGGCTGTAAAGCTCAAAGAGTGCTTGGTCAAAAGTTTGCATTCCCATCTCTTTCGATTTAGCCATTGCGGTTTTAATACCACCAATATCGCCCGTTTTAATTAGCTCCGCTATCATTGGCGAATTAAGTAAAATCTCGATTGCAGCAACTCGGCTTTCACCATCTGACGTTGGCACTAATTGCTGAGCAATGATAGCACGCAAGTTAAGTGCTAAATCATACTTTAGCTTATCGTGCTTTTCTTTAGGCACTAAATGCATAATACGGTCAATCGCTTGGTTGGCATTATTTGCATGTAGTGTAGCAACACATAAGTGGCCTGTTTCAGCAAAACTTAGCGCATATTCCATAGTTTCTTGTGAGCGTATTTCACCAATCAAAATTACGTCTGGTGCTTGGCGCAAAGAGCTTTTGAGGGCTGCTTCAAAGCTTTCGGTATCAAGCCCTACTTCGCGCTGAGTAATAATACTTTTGCGATGTTCATGAACAAATTCAATTGGATCTTCAATTGTTAAAATATGCCCGCGCTGGTTGCGGTTTCTGTAACCAATTAATGCAGCTAATGAGGTCGACTTACCCGTACCAGTCCCCCCTACAAACAGCACGAGGCCACGTTTAGACATAATTACATCAGTCAGTGTTGAAGGTAATCCTAACTCTTGTATATCCGGTATCTGCGTGATTATTCGGCGAATAACCATTCCTGCTCTATCGCGCTGCCAAAAAGCGGATATACGAAAACGCCCTTCATCCGTCGCAATCGCAAAATTACATTCTTTGGTGTTATGAAATTCTGCTTTTTGCTTTTCGCTCATTGCAGACTCAACTAATTCAAGAGACTGCGCATCGGTTAGCTTCTCATCCGATAACGCTATAAGCTCGCCATTAATTTTTGCACTAATGGGTAACTGGCTCGATATAAATAAATCAGAACCTTTTTTCTCAATCATTATTAATAAAAAGTGATGTAAAGATAAAGCCATAATAATTCCTTAACCGCCAAACTGTGTTTTGTCTTGTGCTTTAGCTTGTGCTGCAGTGTTAGTAATAACCCCGTGATTAACCAAACTGGTTAAACACTGATCCATTGTCTGCATGCCCATTGAAGCACCCGTTTGAATAGATGAGTACATTTGCGCAATTTTATCTTCACGGATCAAATTACGAATCGCTGGAACAGCAATCATAATTTCGTGGGCGGCAACACGCCCTCCACCAATTTTTTTAATTAATGTTTGCGAGATCACAGCACGTAAAGACTCAGAAAGCATTGAGCGGATCATCGATTTTTCTTCACCTGGGAAGACATCAATAATACGGTCAATCGTTTTTGGAGCCGATGTTGTGTGGAGTGTACCAAATACAAGATGACCCGTTTCAGCGGCTGTCATTGCAAGCCGAATAGTTTCTAAATCACGCAGCTCACCAACCAATATTACATCGGGGTCTTCACGCAATGCACTTCTAAGTGCATTGGAGAAACTATGTGTATCACGATGAACTTCACGCTGGTTAATTAAGCTTAGCTTATTATCGTGAACAAATTCGATTGGATCCTCTATTGTCAGGATATGGTGATGCTTTGTTTGATTTATATAATCAACCATCGCAGCAAGTGTTGTTGATTTACCTGATCCTGTAGGACCTGTGACCAACACCAGTCCGCGCGGGTTATCTGAAATTGTTTTAAAAATATCAGGAGCACCTAAATCATCAAGTGTGAGCACGTCACTTGGAATAGTACGAAATACGGCTGCTGGGCCGCGATTAGAATTAAATGCATTAACACGAAAGCGCGCAAGATTAGGCACTTCAAACGAAAAATCGACTTCCAGATTTTGTTCATAGTCCTTACGCTGATTATCGTTCATAATATCGTAGACCAAACTGTTTACGTCTTTTTCTTCTAATGCTGGTATATTAATGCGACGCACATCACCATCTACACGTATCATAGGTGAAACACCTGATGATAAATGTAAATCGGATGCTTTGTGTTGCACACTAAACGCCAATAATTCGGTAATATCCATTTATGACTCCACAACTAACTGATAAATATATGGTTACAATAGCAGAACGACTCACATCCGCCTACGCTAGAATCGCAGTGGCTGCAAAAAACACACAACGAAATAACAACGAAATAACTTTGCTAGCAGTGTCTAAAACTAAACCAAGCGAAGATATTATTGCCGCTTACGAGCACGGTCAACGCGAATTTGGTGAGTCATATGTTCAAGAGGCTGTAGATAAAATAGCTCAACTACACGCATATAGCGACATCATTTGGCATTTCATTGGCCCTATTCAATCAAATAAAAGTGCCTTAGTGGCTAGCAATTTTGATTGGGTGCAAAGTGTTGATCGACTAAAAATAGCCAAGCGGTTAGACAGCCAGCGCCCTGAAGTAATGCCGCCACTTAATGTACTTATTCAAGTAAATATCAGTGCAGAAGAAGCAAAGTCAGGATGTCACCCTGATGAAATTGCTGAATTAGCTCAATTTATAGAGCAATGTACACATTTAACCCTACGTGGACTGATGGCAATTCCTGCAAAAACAGCTGTTACGCAGGTGCAAGTTCAATATTTTGAGCAATTACAAACTTGCTTTGATAAACTAAAGACCCAATATCCTCATATAGATACTTTGTCGATGGGTATGAGCAACGACGTTGAAGCAGCAATAAGTGCAGGTTCAACGATGGTAAGGATCGGCACAGACATTTTTGGAACACGAACTTAAAAGGTGATAACAGATTTATGTCAGATAAAAAAATCGCATTTATAGGCACGGGTAATATGAGCTACGCCATTATTGGTGGCATGGTGAAAAACGGTTTTAACGCAAATAATATCATTGCGACTAACCGCAACCAAGATAAGCTTGCAAAGGTAGCAGCCGACTTCAAGGTGCAAACCACCAGTGACAATAACGAAGCCCTGCGCGATGCTGATGTAATTGTTTTGTCTGTTAAACCACAAATGATGGGCGATCTATGTCAATCGTTTCAAGAATCGGGTGTAGACTTTAGTAACAAACTATTTATTTCTGTTGCTGCGGGTTTAACCGTAAAACGTTTACGCGAAATGCTAGGTCAAGACGTTAAAATGATACGCTGTATGCCAAACACGCCGTCTTTATTAGGCCGTGGCGTCTCTGGCTTATATGGCGCAGATGAAACGCAAAGCGAACACGAGTTTGTACAACAGGTGTTTGAATGTACGGGCATTGTTGTATGGGTTGAACACGAATCACAAATAAACGATATTATTGCGGTTACAGGTTCATCGCCTGCTTATTTTTTCTTGTTTATGGAAGCCATAGAAGAAAAAGCCAAAGCGCTAGGGTTTAATAATGAAGACGCACGTCGTTTAGTCCAACAAACAGCATTAGGTGCAGCGGAAATGGCACTTAGTCAGCCTGATATTAGTATTTCGCAGTTACGCTCAAACGTAACATCTAAGGGCGGTACTACCCACGCAGCGGTTGAGCATTTAAAAGAGCAAGGCTTGACGAAAACGGTTGGCGATGCAATGGATGCATGTATCGCCCGTGCGATGCAAATGGAAAAAGAACTTTAAAATTACTTTTTATTGAAGGTTACACTATGAATGCCATGCAATTTTTAATCAGTACCCTGTTTGATTTGTTTTTAATGGTGGTATTACTGCGCTTTTGGCTGCAGTGGGCAAAAGCCGACTTTTACAATCCAATGAGCCAGTTTGTGGTTAAAGCCACTTCGTTTGCAGTAAAGCCTCTGCGCAAAATCATTCCAGGATTTGGAGGGCTTGATTTAGCCTCACTATTGCTGGCATTTATTGTCGCAATAGCCAAAATAAGTACTTTAATGCTTGTTATGTATGGCGCATGGGCAATACAACCTATACTCATTCAAGCATTTATAACGGTGCTAAAAGAAGGCCTTAACTTAATATTTTGGGTTCTTATTATTCGCGCTATTTTAAGTTGGGTTAGCCAAGGCTATAACCCTATTGAAGCGGTTTTTCATCAACTTACTGAACCAATGCTAAAACCAATTCGTAAAATTTTACCGTCAATGGGCGGACTAGACCTATCTGTTTTAGTGCTTATTATTGGTATTCAATTTTTGCAAATGCTGCTTATGGACTTTTTAGCCTAATATAAATTTTAACTAAAAGAGGCCCAAAGGCCTCTTTTTTATATGTTTTAAGGAATACATAATGAATCGCTTAATTAAATTTTGTTTTATTGCCTTTTTAGCACTTGCGTTTAATGCGCACAGCGAACAAATGCAAGGTGCACAATATAAAGAACTTGGCCCATGGCAAGTGCATTACATTGCCTTCCCATCTACGTTTATTCAACCAAAAATAGCAAAAGCATATGGCCTTGAACGTAGTGGTTATAAAGGTATTGTAAATATTTCTATTTTAAAAAATGATGCCGACAACACACCACAAACGGCAAAGCTTACTGGTACAGCTAGAAACCTACTTGGCAACAAACAAACGCTTACTTTTAAAGAAGTAAAAGAAGGTGACTCAATTTATTACCTTGCCCAAGTTGATTACACTAACGAAGAAATTTTACGATTTGAAATTGAAATTCAACAAAGTAGTCAATTTCAAAAATTACAGTTTCAACAAAAATTTTACGTAGATTAAATACATTATGAACAAAACTTTAGTACTCGCCACTGGCAACCCTGGCAAAATTAACGAACTAGCAAACATGCTGCGTCCACTTGAAATTAATGTGGTTCCACAAAGTGATTTTAACGTGGGCGACGTGGCCGAAACGGGCACTACTTTTATTGAAAATGCCATTATTAAAGCGCGTCATGCTGCTAAAATTACTGGTATGCCGGCCATTGCCGACGATTCAGGTTTAGAAGTTGATGGCTTAAATGGTGCGCCTGGTGTTTATTCAGCTCGCTTTGCGGGCGCGCAAGCTAGCGATCAAGATAATATTGATAAGCTACTGATTGATTTAGGTGATAACCCAGTTCGTAGCGCACGATTTTGGTGCGTACTGGTACTAATGCGCCACGCAAGCGATCCAACACCACTGGTTTGCAGTGCTAGCTGGGAAGGCGAGATCACATTAACTCAAAATGGCAACGGTGGTTTTGGCTACGATCCAGTTTTTTTTGTGCCTACACTTAATTGTACCAGTGCAGAGCTTACAAAAGAGCAAAAAAATGCAGTAAGCCATCGCGGCCAAGCATTGCAAAAATTACTGCTAGAACTAAAGCAAAAAGGCGGCCTGTGAATCTTCCACCTCTGAGCTTATATGTGCACGTGCCTTGGTGCGTGCAAAAATGTCCGTACTGCGATTTTAATAGCCACGGACAAAAAGGCGAAATACCTGAAGCTGAGTATGTTCAGCATTTAATTGATGATTTAAAAGCGGATTTGCACTTAGTGCAAGGGCGTAAAATTCATAGTATTTTTATTGGTGGCGGCACTCCTAGCCTATTAACAGGTGCAGCTTACACCCGCTTACTTAATGAAGTTGATAACTTAATTGGTCTTGAAGAACACTGCGAAATCACCCTTGAAGCGAACCCTGGCACAGTAGAAACAGGCCGCTTTAAAGATTACGTAAAAGCGGGCATTAATCGAATTTCAATTGGCGTGCAAAGCATGCAAAACGACAAGCTAAAAGCACTTGGTCGAATTCATGGCAGCGATGAGGCAAACTACGCTGCGCAGCAAGCCAAAGAAGCGGGTTTAAATAGCTTTAACTTAGATTTAATGCATGGCTTACCGGGGCAAACTCTTGACGATGCACTGAGCGATTTAAAGCAAATCATTGCGCTCGATCCTCCTCATATATCATGGTATCAGTTAACTATCGAACCCAATACGCAGTTTGCTTCAAAGCCACCGACCCTTCCTCAAGATGAAACACTGTGGGACATTCAAGAGCAAGGGGTCGAGCTACTCGCGCAAGCGGGTTACATACAATACGAAATATCGGGCTATGCAAAAGCTGGCTATCAATGCCAACATAACTTGAATTATTGGCGTTTTGGCGATTATCTTGGTATTGGCTGCGGCGCACATGGTAAGGTTACTGATGAAAATACAGGGCTTATTACGCGCACTGAAAAAGTTAAACATCCACGCGGCTATATGGATTTAATTAAACCCTATATGTACAAAAGCTGGCACGTAGAGCAAGATGATTTAGCATTTGAGTTTTTTATGAATCGCTTTCGCCTTGTTGAGCCTTGCCCTATTACCGATTTTAATAAATTAACGACACTGCCATTGCTAAGCCAGCAAGATGCATTAAACCAAGCTATTAACAAAGGTTTATTGACTCAAACAGATAGCTATTGGCAGGTAACATTAAAAGGTCATCGCTTTTTAAACGACCTGCTAGAATTATTTGTGTAGTATTTAGTAATTAAATAAAACAATATAAAAACACCCTAATGGGTTTCTAATAACAAAAGGGAAAACAATGCGTAAACTTACTTTTATTGCAGCGGCTATAAGCACTGCACTTCTTGCTGGTTGCCAACAAGCACCACAGCAATCAACTACGACTCCTATAGTACAAACTCAAGCGGTGCAATCACAACAAAGTGAAATAGACAAAGCAAATGCGTTTTTTGAAGACACATTTAACCGTGACGTAATGAGCAGCCCTGTGTACCAAACGTATATGGGCATTAAGCAAGATTACGATAAATGGGATGATGGCAGCGAAGAAAGAAAGCTTAAAGATTTTGCACAAACAAAAGCCGACCTAGTGGCACTAACAGCAATCAATCGTGATTTATTAGATGATGCAACAAAGGTAAGCTACGACTTAAAAAAACAAGATCTTGAAAGTTCTATTGCTGACTTTAAATGGCGCAACCATAACTACCCAGTAAATCAAATGTTTGGCACTCACTCGATGATCCCTGCATTTTTGATCAATCAACACCAAGTTAGTAATGTAAAAGAAGCGAAAGACTACATTTCACGCTTAAATGGTGTAACCGCTGTTATTGATCAACTTATTACTGATCTAGATGTACGTGCAGAAAAAAATATTATTGCACCTAAATTTGTGTTTCCACACGTCATTGATTCAAGCAAAAATATCATTAAAGGCGCACCGTTTGAAAAAGGCGATGACTCTACCCTGCTTGCCGATTTTAAACGTAAAGTAACTGCGCTTGAAATCAGCCAAGTCGAAAAAGATTCGCTAATTGACGATGCATCAGACGCATTAAAATCGGCAGTTAAACCGTCTTACTCTAAGCTTATTAATTACCTAGCGCAGCTAGAAAAGCGTGCTGACGACCGTGATGGCGCATGGAAGTTACCTGAAGGTGAAGCGTTTTATAACAATGCACTTAAGCGCACAACAACGACCGATTTAACGGCTAAAGATATTCATGCGATTGGTCTATCTGAAGTAACACGTATTCATGATGAAATGCGTGAAATTAAAAATAAAGTAGGCTTTAAAGGTGATTTAAAAGCGTTTATGCAGTTTATGAAAACTGACAAGCAATTTTACTACCCAAACACTGCACAAGGTAAGCAGCGTTATCTTGACGAAGCAACGGGCCTTATTGACACAATGAAGTCTCGCCTTGATGAGCTATTCATTGTTAAGCCAAAAGCGGACCTGAAAGTTAAAGCTGTTGAAGCGTTTCGAGAAAAAGCAGCCGGTAAAGCATTTTATCAACAGCCTGCGCCAGATGGTTCACGCCCAGGTGTTTACTACGCCAACCTTTATGATATGGAAGCAATGCCAACCTATCAAATGGAAGCATTGGCTTACCATGAAGGTATTCCGGGTCATCACATGCAAATAGCTATCTCGCAAGAGTTAGAAGGCGTGCCTAAGTTCCGTAAATTTGGTGGCTACACAGCCTACATTGAAGGTTGGGGTTTATACTCAGAATTAGTGCCAAAAGAAATGGGTATGTACTCAGACCCATACTCAGACTTTGGCCGTCTTTCTATGGAATTATGGCGTGCTTGTCGTTTAGTAGTTGATACGGGTATCCACGCAATGAAGTGGACTCGTCAAGAAGGTATTGATTACTACGTAAATAATACACCTAATGCTACATCTGATGGTGTTAAAATGGTTGAGCGTCACATTGTAATGCCTTCACAAGCAACGGCTTATAAAGTAGGCATGCTTAAGATTTTAGAACTGCGTGAAGATGCTAAAAAGCAGCTTGGTGATAAGTTCGATATTCGTCAATTCCACGACGTTGTCCTTAAAAATGGCCCAGTACCATTAAATGTACTAGAAAACTTTGTTAACGAATGGATAGCAAGTAAACAAGCTTAATACCGTCGTTATAAATACAAAAGGTCGCATTTGCGACCTTTTTGTTTTATATAGCAGGAGTTTAAGCTAGAGTAAATAAGCCCTTAGCGATGGAGAATATAATGGATTTAAGCATACAATTACTTAACGCACGCATTTCAAAGCAGCAGTTAAATGAGCTCGATAACGACTTTAAACAGTTGACGCCAGCTCAACAAACTCTGCAGCTAAATCACTTATATGAAAGTGCTCAGCGCTTGAGTATAAAATATGATTTTATGCAAAATATCGCTATCCGTATTTTAACAAACAACATGCCGCCAACACCTTTTGTTAACCAATTAATAAGTGTTGATGCATTGAGTTTTTTTACGCCAGCACTGAGAATAAACAAAGGCTTTTTAGCACAAGACATTCAGGGGAATAACGTACTACATAATGTATTTAAACATACCGATTCAAAAAAATTACCTTTTAATTATGTGCGATCTTTAATGTTATTTGAATCTAACGACGACTTACTTAAAGCTCTAGCACAGACGAATAAACAAGGACTCACCCCTGTCGCTTGTTATATCGCTTACGCACACAAACAAAATACACCAGTAAAGCATGAGTTTTCAGCATTACTCGCGCTTATGGAAATAGAGCAAAAACAAAACCCAAATGCAAAGCAACGACTTGCTAACGCATTAAAAGAAGTAAACCTTAGCGAAACAACTCTTTTACTAAGTGCCGCTTACTTACAGCGTTCAACAGCCCAAGTTGTACACTTAGTCAAGGCGCTTTAACTCACTAACAACTTCTATACGTACATTATCAATAGCATGTGTTATAGATTGCGCAGCACTTTCATGCTCAACCATATTAGGCCAATTAGTTTGCCAGTTTTTTTGCAATTTTTGAGCTTTTAATCGTACTTTGTCGACGGCTAAATAGCTCAAGTCATGAATCAGATTAACTTTCACCCACCCTTTTCTTGGACTACCTTCAACTTCGTTACTATCGTAATGCGCTGCAAATACTATAAGTTCAAGCTCAGCTAGTTCTTGTAATATTTGAAAACTCGCAATACGTGTATTGTTATTATCCTCACTTACTTCCATACGCCATGCGTTATAACTAAAACCTATAAACGCAAACACCACACTCGCTATTGCGGTAAAAAAATACGAACGTGGGGCCAAAACAAACTGACCATATTTAGACTCTGACATATTATTTCCTTGGGCGTGTTGATTTTTGTGGATTGAAATTTGTTCAATCTAGGGGCGATTAAATCGTGGCGCGGGTTTTTTAAATAAAGCCAAAACGAATTAAACCAATACTTAAACAAATAGCTGTTATAACAATATAAAAACCGGATGCTTTTTGCATTTTAGCCTCCTTGATCAACGTCAATAATAAGCAATTGCGCGCTCGAAATAATACGATAAACAGGGTACATTGAGACTATTAATAACGCAAAATTTAATCTGCCAAGGAAAAACCATGAGCCTTAAGCGAATTAGTCAGTTTTTTAACCCAAGCTCCGTGGCCGTTATTGGCGCCTCTAATATCTCTACCCGTGCAGGTTTCGTGGTTATGCGTAATTTACTCCAAGGTGGTTTTAAAGGGCCTATCATGCCTGTTACTCCAAATCATACTGCGGTACATGGGGTACTTGCTTATTCTTCGATTGCTGACTTACCAAAAGTGCCTGATCTTGCAGTTATTTGTACAAACAAAAATACTTTGATAAATATTATTAAGGAACTTGCAGAGTTAGGCTGTAAAAGTGCCATTATTATTGCCGATGGCCTCTCAGGTGAACAAAAGAGTGCGCTAAAAGCATGCGCTCAACTTCATCACGTTACTTTACTTGGACCCAATTGTTTAGGTTTGTTGATTCCCCATATTGGCTTAAATGCAAGTTTTTCACACACCATAGCAAACCCAGGTAAAATTGCATTTGTATCGCAATCAGCAGCGGTCTGTTCAACTATTTTAGATTGGGCAAAAAATAAAGAAATTGGCTTTTCATATTTTGTATCCGTAGGCGACTGTCTTGATATCAATTTTAGTGAGCTACTTGATTTTTTAGGACGTGATGCTAAAACAAACGCTATTTTACTCTACATAGATAATATTGAAGATACCCGAAGCTTTATATCAGCAGCGAGAGCCGCCGCTTTTAGTAAACCCGTTATTGCAATTAAAACAGGAAAAACAAGCGCCGGCGCGCTCGCTGCAGAAATTCACACCGGTGGAAAACAAAGCTCTGATGCTGTTTACGATGCGTTATTTCAGCGTGCTGGTATGCTACGCGTAAACGATCTGCGTGAGCTATTTGCGGCAACACAAACCTTAGCTATGCATCCTAAGTTATTAAAAGTAGAACAACTTACTATTTTAACAAATGGTGGCGGACCAGGTGTAATGGCTGTTGATGAGCTTATTCAAAGCTCAGGAAAGTTAGCCGAACTAAGCAATGAAACACGGCGGGCGCTTAATAAAGTGATCCCGCAATCAGATACTACGTCAAACCCTGTCGATATTTTTGGCGATTCAGCCCCCGCTCGTTATAAGCAAGCATTAGAAATTTTACTGCATGCAAAAGAAGTTAAAAACTTACTGATAATTCATACCCCTTCGGCTTTAGCACTAAGCGAAGACTACGCCAATATTATTGTTGAAACCTTACAAACACTCCCTAAAATGGCACGTCCTTACGTTATTACTAACTTTATGGGCGAAGACGCATCCTATGCTGCAAGAAAGGTATGTTCTAACCATGCAATACCTACATATCGTACGCCAGAAGGGGCTGTGGGCGCATTTATGCATTTGGTCACTTATCGCCGTAACCAAAAACATTTAACGCAAACACCTGAGTCGAACACCGATGATGCCAAAATAAATAAAGTGGCTGCAACAGCAATAATTAATGAGCAGCTAGATGATGGACAAAGTTACTTATCTACTCACCAAGCGAGTCAAATTTTAAGTCATTATGGTATTGAATGTATTCAAACTGAAGTTGCTTACACACCAACAGAAGCTAAAGAACAAGCCATAGAGCTTGGTTTTCCAGTAGCATTAAAGCTTATTAGCCCGAGTATTGCTTCTAAATCCGAAGTCGGTGGCGTGGTGCTCAACCTAAACGATGCAAACGAAGTTGAGCAGACGGCTTTTGCGATGCTTATTCGTATTAAAAATACTTACCCTGATGCAATTATTGAAGGGTTTTCATTACAAAAAATGGCGCCACGAGCCGGCGCGAATGAACTTCGAATTGCAATTAAAACAGAGCCAAATTTTGGCCCTGTTATTTTATTAGGTGAAGCAGGAACGGGGCTTGAATACGCGCAAGCAGCCGTTGCTTTGCCTCCATTAAATATGAACTTGGCAAAATATTTAATTGCCGCAGCGCACGACAAAGGCGTATTAAAAGAGCGAATACTCCCCGAAAAAGTCGATAAATACCGTTTATGTGCGCTACTAACTCTTATTTCACAGTTAGTTATTGATCAGCCGGATATAAGTTCAATGGAGCTTAACCCTATACTTGCCAGTAATGGGCAATTTTTAGTGCTTGATGCGACCATGACACTTGACCGCTATAAAGCTCAAAGTCATCGTAAGCGCTTATCTATTCGCCCCTACCCCATTGAATTTGTTGAGGTTGTCACACTTAAAAACAACACACAGGCAACTCTTAGACCTATAAAACCTGAAGATGAGCAAGCACATCAGGCATTTGATCAATCACTTAATAAAGAAGATCGATACAAGCGTTTTTTTGGTGAACTACCACAGTTTAATCATGATCAACTCGCCAAAATGACACAGATTGACTACGATCGTGAGATGGCTTTTATTGTGTGTCAACGATTTGAAGGTAAAACACGCACGCTAGGTGTATCAAGAGTTATTATGGATCCCGATAACTTACATGCTGAATTTGCTATTGTTGTACGTTCAGACTGTCAAGGGTTAGGCCTTGGGCGAATACTGATGACAGCTGCAATTAATCATTGTAAACGCCAAGGAGTAGAATCAATTGAAGGTATTACCTTGCCAGAAAACACTGGGATGATTGAACTTGCGCGTAAGCTAGGTTTTAACATTAGCCGCGATTTTGAAGAAGGCAGTATTAATATGGTACTTAAACTTAAATAATGAAAAAAACACTAACACTAAGACAAAGAATAGCTGGCCTATTTGAAGGCACAGGGGATTATCAACGTGCTGGTCATATACTCGATGTAGCACTCATTAGTTTAATTATGATTAATGTAGTGGCAATTGTAATTGAGTCTATAGCAAGCGTTGCACAGCAGTATTACGATGCGTTTTTAATGTTAGAAATAATCTCAGTGGCTATTTTTGCAATTGAATATTGTGTAAGGCTCTGGGCTTGTGTGGATAAAACCAAGTATGCCGCGATTGAAGGCTCTAATACCAAGCGTCGGTTAAAGTACCTTTTATCTCCATTGGCTATTATAGATTTAATCGCTATTTTACCTAGTTTATTAATGTTCTTGTTCCCGCTCGATTTACGTTTTTTACGTGTACTTCGGCTCTTGAGGGTATTTAAGCTAACTCGCTATTCACGTGCTATGCAGCTACTTTTGCAAGCTTTTGTAAATGAAGGTAGCGCTCTCTTTGCAGCCTTTTTTATTATGGCTGTGGTACTCATTTTAGCTTCCTGCGGTGTTTATTTAATTGAGCACGACGTGCAACCAGATAAGTTTGGATCTATTCCTGCCGCTATGTGGTGGGCAATGGCAACACTAACTACTGTAGGTTATGGCGATGTAGTGCCAATAACGCCACTTGGCAAATTATTTGGTGGCGTTATTACTTTACTCAGCATGGGGATGGTAGCGATTCCTACAGGCTTATTAGCTTCAAGTTTTTCAGAGCAATTACGTAAACGCCGTCAGTTTTTTGAAGACGCTGTAAATGAGCAAGTCCACGGTAATACAATCAACGATGGCTCTCTTAACGACGAACAACGTAACCACCTAGAAGATCTTCGCCATAAGCTAGGGCTTAGTAAACTAGAAGCAAATAAAGCAATAAAAGCTCAACTTAACGAACGTAATAGTCACTTATTTTGTCGCAACTGTGGAAAGCGCCCCTAGGGCGTGTTGACCTTTCGTGATTAATTTTGCAGCAGTGTGTTTGGCATTTAGGCAAGGCAGAGTCTATGTGTTGTGGTTATTCCCCATAAATAGGCGATAACGCAGCATAAATGCCAAACATGCGCTGCCCGAAGGGTTCTACCTAGGGGCAATTAACTCTTTGTTCCTCGGTTTTTACTTAGCCCACTAGGTTCAAACCCTCCCGCCCCGATTTA
>NZ_PNDU01000258.1:0-14953 GCF_005886635.1 Pseudoalteromonas sp. S558
CTGTACACGTTGGCCTTCAGCTAAAGTTTTGAAACCGTCGCCAGAGATTGCGCTGAAATGTGCGAAAACATCAGGACCAGATTCTTGCTCGATGAAACCAAAACCTTTTGCTTCGTTGAAAAATTTAACTGTACCAGTTGTAGTATTAGACATAATAGTATCCTAAGAATTAATAAAAGTGCGCCTTAAATTAGGCAATTTAACAGGAAGAAAACATACATTTAACTGAGGATAACGCGAAGGATTATTACTAATATCAACGTGGTACTTACAAATAAATAGGGTTTTCTGTCAACCCGATGCGAGACAGGATAACAGTAAGGTTAGACATAAAACAAGCTTTATCTGACATTTCATTTTATTTAACCCGTGGCTAAGGGGATTGATTTTTGATTTTAAAGTATTTTTATATACTAGTAAGTTAATATAAAACCCTTAATTATTAAGTGGTTGACTGTTTAAAGCTTAAGGCTTTATATTGATTTTTGATAGTTAGTTACTGATTATTAAATTTATTCAAGGCAGCTTACTTTTAGAATAATACAGGGCTTTTGCGATGTATTAACTCTTATTAGGAGGTGGCAGAGAGGCCTCACGCTACTTAATCAGAGTTCAGATTACTTAAATGCAACTTCAATCATGGCTAATGCTGCATTTAAGGATAGGTCGATCACATTAGGTTATTCAGTAAAGTGGTTATTTTGTATTTTTTTTGTAAATAAATTGTACTAATTTAGGTTTGTGTTCTACTTTGATTCGTACCTACTTTGGTTTAATTAAGGATAAGAATGAAAACTACATTAATTTCTATGGGTATTGTTTTAGCTTCTATATTTTCTGCGCAAGCGAGTGCAGATCAAATGGAGTGTTATGTAGATACTCAAGCATATGATCAATTTACTCCAAATCATTGTTCTGCGTTAATTTATGGTAAGAATAAAGCAACAGCAGTATTTAGAGTTATAGGTAATGGTTCTGCTATTGATAGTGTTGTTTGGTCAAATGCAGCATCGTCTTGTGGTGTATCGGGTACATCATGCTCATTTTCGATAAGATCGTTCAGAGGCTATAAAGCAGAGGCGACGGTACTATATACAGATGGTACTTGGAGCAAAGTTTCTGCAACCGCTTCGTTTGAAGATGGTCGTTAATTAAAAAAATAAAATTTAATTGAATTGATAAGCGCAGCGTGTAAACGTTGCGCTTTTTTGTGCCTGACTTATTTTTGTAAAATTTTAGTCATTGTTTCTTCATCAAAATTACCTTTATTAGTCATATCTGTTTCCTATAGTGCGGCGGTTGATCTTTTTTGTGGTCACACATATTAAAAATAACCACTAAACAATGGGAATTACGGATGAAAATTAAAAAAGTCGCTACGGCAATCGCGCTAACATTTGCGTTTAGCGCAGTTAGCCATGCCGATGTACTACCGAAAAGCCAAAAAGACAGCAGCTGGTATAGCGCTGCGCAAACAAAACTAACAACAAAAACAACACAAGCGCAGGCTACAAAAACGACCAAAGCTAAAAACGTTATTTTATTTGTTGGCGATGGTATGGGTATATCAACGCTTACTGCGGCGCGCATTTTACAAGGCCAGCGTAATAACCAATTTGGTGAAGAAGGCTATTTAAGCTTTGAGAGCTTCCCGTACTCAGCACAAGTTAAAACATATAATGTTGATGCACAAACGCCTGATTCTGCCGGCACAATGACAGCAATGATCTCAGGTGTTAAAACTGATGTTGGCGTAATTGGTGTAGATGAAGATATTGAACGCGGTGTGTGTTCAACAGTGGCAGGTAATGAGCTTCTTACAGCGACTGAACTGGCTGAAATTAAAGGTCTTGCAACAGGGGTCATTTCTACAGCGCGAATTACTCATGCAACGCCCGCTGCAACGTATGCTAAATCGGCAGACCGCAATTGGGAAGATGTTTCAGATATGCCAGAAGATGCAGTAACGACGGGTTGTGAAGACATCGCATCGCAACTGGTTAATTTTGAAAAGAATTTAGAAGCACGTTTTGTTGGAACGGATGTAGATGGTCTTGATTTTGTAATGGGTGGCGGTCGTCGTCATTTTTTACCAAAAGATGCAGCGGCTAACTCAACGGATGCCGCAAGTACAATTGAGGGCGATCGTACTGACGAACGCAACTTAGTGACTGAATGGCAAACACAATACCCTGACGCAACTTATGTAATGGATCAAACAGGCTTTGATGCCATTGCCGATGATGCTACCAAAGTATTTGGTTTATTTAACGAATCCCACATGCAGTATGAAGCAGACCGCGCAAACGATGTAGCGGGTGAACCTTCACTTACCGACATGACTACAAAAGCGATTGAAGTACTTGGTAAAAACGAAAAAGGTTTTTTCTTAACGGTTGAGTCGGGTCGAATTGACCACGCACACCACGCAGGAAATGCTTATAACGCATTAAACGATACCATTGAGTTTGCTAAAGCCGTGCAAGCTGCGGTAGATAACACCAATCCAGAAGAAACCCTTATTTTAGTGACCGCCGATCACAGCCATGTATTTACGATTGCTGGTTACCCTAAGCGTGGTAATCCAATTTTAGGTCAAGTTGTTGCGGTTGGAAAAACAACACCGAGCTTAGCAAAAGATGACATGCCATATACAACAGTTGGTTATGCAAATGGCTTAGGTTTTAGAAATTTAGGCGATGAAACAAATGCTGATGCAAGCTACGCAAGTGCCGCTGTTGCAGGGCGTGTTGAGTTAAATGGTGTTGATACAACCACACCTGGTTTTCATCAAGAAACAACCGTGCCACTTAGTTCTGAAACACACGCAGGTGAAGATATTTCTTTACATGCTAAAGGCCCAGGTGCCCAACTTGCTCAAGGTGTGATTGAGCAAAACGTAGTGTTTCATTTAATTAATCAAGCTCTTGAACTAACTCAGCAATAATGGCGGGTAACATGAACAAATTAACAGTACTTTCTTTAGCAGTAATGGTTGCCCTTGCGGGTTGCTCAAGTGATAACGATAAAAACGAAAATAACATTATCGCAGTCGACAATAAAATTGCCGTGGGCTCTGAACAATGTGTTAACGGTGGTGTAGAAACACAATCAGGTGTAGATACAGACAAAAACGGTAAGCTAGATAGCGGCGAGGTAACATCAACTAATTTAGTGTGTAATGCACCAGCCACTTCGCTAACCAGCGAGCAGTTAAAATCATTGACGAGTAATGTCTGGTTTAGCGATGCACAAACAAAACTTGAAACAACGCAGGCAGCAAACGCTGCAATTGTGACTGAATCAGGCAAAGCTAAAAATGTTATTTTATTTGTTGGCGATGGTATGGGTATTTCTACTGTAACTGCTGCGCGTATTTTAGCAGGGCAGCTAGAGGGCGAAATGGGTGAAGAGCATCAACTTAGCTTCGAAACTATGCCTTTTTCTGGTTTTGTAAAAACATATAACGTAGATGCGCAAACGCCCGACTCGGCAGGCACTATGACCGCAATGGCATCGGGTGTTAAAACCGACGCAGGCGTTATTGGTATTGATGAAGCGGTTGAACGTGGTAATTGTGCATCAGGCAAAGGGCACGAACTTGTTACCTCATTAGAGCTTGCTGAAATTGCGGGTAAAGCAACAGGGATTATTTCTACAGCGCGTATTACTCATGCAACACCAGCTGCAACGTATGCTAAATCGGCAGAGCGTAACTGGGAAGATATTTCAGATATGCCAGCAAGTGCTGCAACGTGTGAAGATATTGCATCGCAATTAGTTAATTTTGAAGCCAACCTAGAAGCGCGCTTTAGTGGTGTTGATGTGGACGGTATTGATGTTGTTATGGGTGGTGGCCGTCGTCACTTTTTACCAAAAGATGCCGCGTTTAATTCAGCCGATGCAGTAAGTACTGTTGAAGGGGATCGCACAGATAATCGCGATTTAACCGCAGAGTGGAAAACGCAATACCCAAATGGCACCTACGTAATGGATCAAACGGGCTTTGATGCAATTAGCGATGATGCAACTAAAGTGTTTGGTTTATTTAACGAATCTCACATGCAATACGAAGCTGACCGTGCAAATGACGTTGCTGGCGAGCCGTCTTTATCACAAATGACCAAAAAAGCGATTAATGTGCTTGATAACAACGAGCAAGGCTTTTTCTTAACGGTTGAGTCGGGCCGTATTGACCACGCACACCATGCGGGCAATGCTTATAATGCACTTAACGACACTATTGAGCTTGCCAAAGCCGTTAAAGTGGCGATGGAAAACACCAACCCAGAAGAAACATTAATAGTTGTAACTGCCGATCACAGCCATGTATTTACCATTGCCGGTTACCCTAAACGCGGTAACCCAATTTTAGGTAAAGTGGTTGGTGTAGGAAAAACAGAGCCAAGCCTTGCAGCGGATGATATGCCTTACACAACCGTAGGCTACACAAATGGTTTGGGTTACAGAGATTTAGGTAATGAAACCGATGCCGATGCTTCTTACTTAGCAGCAGCGGTAACAGGCCGCGTTGACCTAACTAATGTTGATACAACAACACCAGGTTTTCACCAAGAGTCGCTAGTACCACTTAGCTCAGAAACCCATGCCGGTGAAGATGTGGGTGTTTACGCTATGGGGCCAGGTGCTCATCTAGTAACAGGGACAAACGAGCAAAGCTTTTTATTCCATGTAATGGATTTTGCAGCTGATTTTGTAAAATCTGCCGATGCAAAAGTAGCGCAATAAATACCGGCTAGTTATAAATTTAGTTAAATATATCTAAATAAAGAAACCCGTACACAGTGCGGGTTTTTTGTCATTAAACTGACATTTTTAGTGGTTATGTTATTGCCATAAACTTGAAATATAAATAAGAGATAGCTCAATGAAAAAAGCGTTATTACTAATTGCCACGCTTGTAAGTACAAGTAGCTTAGCCTCGCAGTGCGATATCAACCCAAATATATTAAAAGCAAATTACAGTGTAACCAATACAGTCACTCACTCTGTAAAAAGTACCGCAGCGGCTAATAACAAGCCTGTCAGCCAGTCGCTCAACCTTTGGCGAAACCAGCAACAAGTTGCCCATGAAAATGATGTAATGACCGAGCTTTGGCAGCACTTAGCCAATAATCAAATCCGACCTATACGCTATTTTAATGCCCAGCAACGCGGTATTGAATATCAACCATCTGAGGTGCGCGGTGTACAAAATTGGAGCGCTAAAACTCAGCTGGTGGATAACCACCTAATCGAAAAAATGACCCTAGTAAGCACACAAGGCAAAGGCTGCGATGAAGTAAAAAACTATACATTGAGCGAAAATGGCAACGACTTTAACCTCGCCTTTTTTACGCATTCAAAATTAGTAAAAACATTTAGTACGAGTAATAAAAAAAGCCAAACAACGACCTTACTTAGCCTTAATAATGTAAGCACTGATGAGTCATTAATTAGTGCTCAATTTGCACAGTGGGACCGCTTTCAAACCACCGACTACGCCGATATTGGCGATAACGAAGGCGACCCATTTTTAGCTAAAATGATAAACCTAGGTTTCATAGAGCACAGCGCAACAGGTTTTTATAACCAGCAGGGCGAGGCTATTCAAGGCGGACATCACCACTAGGTTTTGGAGCTTTTAAATGTTGCAGCTCATAGTCTTTTTGATAGCTTGAATTACACTTCAATTGGCTGGGAACTATGAGCTACAAACATTCAGACGATAGTTAAAGTCACAATTACCAAAGTAATATTATTAAGTAACTTTCCTCTTATTTCCAAAATAACCGCCCGCCGCATAATATTTATAATTGGTAATCACTTACACTATTTAATATTGGAAATAAACATGGCACCCATCCAGTATCTGCAATTGCTAGTAAAGTTCCCAAAATTACAACTAAAATAATATCAAACCACCTTGTAATATCCTGTGTGAAATACAGTAATTAATTGAACCAAATTAGGAACTCAGCTATGGTTTGTTTATCAATAACAATTAATAAGAAACGGGTTTATCTAAAGGCTCGTTAGGAATACTAAGCAATGGCAGGACCACAAATAATTCCTGAAAAAATAACTAGCCCATTCCAGTTGATGGCCGCATGGTTTGTCATGTTGGTTTTATTGACTTCAGTGTTGTTAACTGCAGCTTCAAAAATAGAAAAGCCTGACTGGGCTGCTGGCTATTTAGTGATATTTACATCCGGTTTAGTTTTATTAGTTATTGGCTGTGTGACGTTAATGCTTACAAAGTTTAGACCTCACCTTCAGGACGGTAAAGAATATGCCCAATGGCTGAAGGACAAAGGAAGATATTCTGAAGGAGTTATTGTTAAAGAAAACAAAACCGCAAGTACAACTTTTAGGAACGCATCACAAAGTATAAATGATAATTTATCTCCGATTACTAATGTGGATATTAATGTTGTAAATATTTTTGACTCTGGAGATATGCTAAAAGCTCTTAAAGATAACGGCTTGAATGCAGATGTCTATAAGCCAAATAATGAGCCATATGATAGCCATTCTTCACAAGAAGCGATTTGGCTTGGCTATCTTGTGAATCCAGCTGTTGCATGCCGAGTTATAAAGACTGCAGTAAAGCAGTGGCCTCATTTGAAGTATGTACATTTATCTAATGATGGTGGTGGCGATCCACCTGATGAAGTGCATGATCAAATATTTTTGGGTGGCTCAACTAATACGGCAAAAGAGTTAGGCTTGAAAAAATGGACACCTCAGGACTTTGGTAAGTTAAGTGAATTCATGAACTGGGATGAGTTACACGCAAGGGTGCGAGAAAAGTATTCCTAACGAGGCCTTAAAGGCTGGTTCGTAGTTTATTCGATTCCTCTTATCTTCACAGTTTAGCTAACTATAACTTTCGTTTTAGGCGTTAATGTATATAAAAATATGAGTCCAAAAAATCATTTAGTTTTAAAAGCAGGAATTAAAAACTTTTTCAATTTTTTATTTATATGGTTTTGTATTCTTGTTGAAGCTTGGTACGAATCTGAAGAAGAGTTAAAAATAAAAGGCCTTGTTATTTCTTTTCTAATACTTCAAGCCGTTGGGTTGTTTTTGACTTATTTAGTTAAATCAAAGCTAGATAAAAACCCAATTCAGTAGATGTAGGGAGTAACCATGGCACTCACTATAAATTACTATCATTTACCATGAAAATATTTGGCCAGAAGACACGAAAAAACATACAGGCTTGTTGTATGGCTCCATTTGTAGTTTTTCCTGCTCTATTAGTACCATTTCTGATCTTATATGGTTATTCGCTTGCTACCGGTTACGTAGTCTCTACAACAGGCTTTGGAGCTTGGATTATAATGGCTTTTGTTGGGTGGCTTTTGGCTGCACTCTTAACTCTTTTTTATGGTTTGCCGATAGCTTTGTTGCTTCAATATTTTAATAAATTCAAACTTCGTTTTTTACTCCCTTTAAGTTTAGTACCCACTTTCATAGTATTGTTAGCCACTAAATCAGAGCATGGGGTGTTATTTATCTATGTTTATAGTTCAGCTATTGTGGCTGTGGCCTACTGGTTTATATTCACAAGGAAAAAGTGTGGAGAATAAAATAATGAAAAAAGTGAATGTTCCGGTAGATTGGGTTGAAAATTTAGATCCTGTTCAGCCTGGTCTGTATTTTGTTGCGTCTAGATATAAGACTGGATTCGGCTCTTACGATTATCTAAATTGGGATGGTGAAAATTGGCTCAAAGCTGACTCAATAAAGGTTGTAGGTTGGGTGTCCCTTGGCGATTTTTTGGGGTTGATAGATGCTGGTTGGCCCGCTAGTGATGACTCAGATAAAGAGCTTGAAGAGTCCAGCAATAAAAATAAAGAAAAATTTAAAGGCGACGAAGGTGGATTCTTTGAAGTTAAGTAACATAGAAAGTTAATTTTTTAGAAAACTTTGCCTCTTAACGAGGCAATGTCATCGTCTGTTAATGGTGTAAACACAACCGCCTAATTCTACTCCAAATGAGCATCATCAGGCTTTTTAGGTTTACTCGCTACTTCTGTTAAGCCGTCTTCGCAATCACCGCTGTCGCAGGTATTTAAATTGCTTTGTGCTTGTTTATCTTGTTGCAGCACTTGTTTTAAATCTTCCATACGTTGGCGAACTGCTACGCCGTAGCTGGCGTCGTCTCCCCATAATGCAGCAAGTTGCAGTACTGCAGCGCGGTCGTGGTCTCTAAACAGCTTACCAGCACGCTCTGCATCTTGCTTAGTGTTACCTAGTAATTCCAGAGCTTCTACGGCAAGGTTAATAGCCGAATCGACTGTTTCGCGGTTAAACGCATCTACTTTTAAATTAAGTAACTGATACGCATGGCGGCGGTCGATTGCGCGAGCAACTATTTTAAGCTGCGGGTAGTTTTTATGCGCGAGCTTAATTATCTCAATGGTTTTATCGGGGTTATCGATTGCGATTACCAGCATTTGCGCGGTGTGCGCGCCTGCGGCTTCAAGGAGTTCTTGGCGTGCGGCATCGCCATAAAATACGGTATTGCCAAAACGGCGTAGTAATTCTATTTGGCTAGGGCTGTGATCAAGTACGGTAATTTCGTAGCCTTGCGCGTGCAGTAAACGCCCCATAATTTGGCCAAAACGTCCGTAGCCCGCAATAATTACGTGCTTAGCGGTGCTAATTTGCTCTGGCTTATCAAACTCAGGCAGAGCACTGCTGCTGCGTTTTTGTATTTGCTCATAAACCATGAGTAATAACGGCGCTATTAGCATTGATACCGCCACAACTAAGGTAACAAGGCTGGTTTGCTCGGGCGTTAAAATACTTAAGGTGGTGGTTACGCTTAAAAGTACAAAGGCAAACTCACCCCCTTGGGCAAGCGCTAAGGCAAATAATAACTGCTGTTTGCTGTTAATTTTAAAGGTAACGGCAAGGGCAAATAAAATGCAGGCTTTAACTACAATGAGTAAAACCACTAAGCCAATAACAGTACTAAACTCGTTAAATAGCAGTTCAAAGTTAATTGATGCGCCAACAGTTATAAAAAACAATCCTAACAGTAAACCTTTAAAGGGCTCTATATCGGCTTCTAATTCGTGCCTAAATTCACTTTCTGCAAGTACTACGCCTGCTAAAAAAGTACCCAAAGCAGGCGATAAACCAATACTTTGCATAACCAGCGCAATAGCGACCACTAAAAACAGTGCAAAAATAGTAAATATTTCACGCATGTGTGTTTGGGCAATGTATCTAAATAACGGGGCCGATACATATTTACCTCCGGCAATAATAGCGGCAATAACCGCAACCGATACACAAACTTGTTGCCATACCGGCCAGCTTGCAATAATCGAGTCACTAATATCTTTTGAGCTACTTTGTGGGGCAAATGCAAGCAGTGGCAGCAAGGCTAAAATAGGGATAATGGCGATGTCTTGAAACAGCAATACCGAAAACGCGTTTTGTCCGGCTTCTTGCTTTAGCCAGCCTTTTTCTTGAAGGCTTTGCAGCACAATAGCAGTAGAGGAGAGCGCGAGCATTAAACCAATGGCGAGTGCAGTTTGCCAATGCATGGCAAAAAACCAATAACAAAATGCAAAAATAGCCGCAGCAGATAACACCACTTGTAAGCCGCCAAGCCCTAAAATAGAGTGGCGTAGTGTCCATAAACGCGAAGGTTGCAGTTCAAGGCCGACTAAAAACAGCATCATCACTACGCCAAATTCAGCGAAGTGCATTACATCGGTTTGATCGCCCACAACACCGAGCGCATAAGGGCCAATAAGTATACCGGCAATTAAATAACCTAATACTGAGCCAAGTCCGACTCGTTTAGCAATAGGCACAGCTACAATGGCTGCTGCTAAGTAAATTAAAGCAATTTCTAACACGCGTTTATCCTAAGTTAATTTATGCTCAAAGTGCTTGAGCATAAATAGAATGACTTAGGTTCTTGTAAAATACAATAATTTATAGAGTTGAAAGTAGCTATTTGAGATTGATTTAATGCTTAAGCTTAAATGTTTAGTATTAATCGTCGAGCTTTACTGGCCCAGTAATATTATCAATATTTACATCGCCAGAACCTGCTTCGATAATAGTTAGCCCTTTGGCATGATTAACGCGAATATCACCAGAACCGTCTTCAATAGTGACACTGGCATCAACATGTTCAATGATCATATCGCCAGAGTTGTCATCTACATTGACTGCGCCACTTACATTATTAATAGCCAAGTCACCTGAGCCATCTTCAACGGTTAAAGTGCCGCCTATATTGCTCACGTGCATTTCGCCCGATCCATCGTCAATAACTGCATTGCCACTTACATTGCTAATATGAATGCTGCCAGAGCCGTCGGTTAATTCTAAATTACCTGCGATATTTTGAAAGTTGACTTCACCTGAGCCATCGTCAACAGTTAGGTTTTTAGCGCTGTTAATGGTTAAATCTCCAGAGCCGTCTTTTACATCAATATTGCTTTGCATCGCGGTGATAGTTATATCGCCAGATCCATCATCAATGTCTAAATTTAGTGTGCTTGGCACAGTAACCACTAAATTAATACTTGGCGATTGGCCACTGTAAAAGCTAATCCCATTACGGCTTTTATTTTGGGCAACAAGCTTTGCTTGTTTACCATCTTGCTCTAGCGTTAGCTCATATTCATCGTTAATGTCGGCTGTGTAGATAGTGGCATCAACACTTATGCTGCTGGCCGTTTTTGAGCCTTTTATTTCAAGGCTACCTGCGCCGCTCAAAACATTTAAATACTCAAGGTTGTTGCTTGGCAGTGTAAGTTGTTGCGTCTGTTTTACCGATGCAACGCTTGGCGATATGTGAAATACACAGCCGCTTAATAATAAAATACCGCTAATAAGTGAAAGTGGTTTTGTAATATTTAATACGCTTGATGAGCTCATGGTTATTCCTTTGATATTTATTGTTTGTATTTGTATAAACAATATAGAGCAAAAATGAGACCGAAATGTAAGTTATTGTTTTATATGGGGTGGTGATTTTTTATAAAAGCTGGAATACTAATAAGTGGTTAAAATAACTAACTATTAATAAAAAGGATGCATAAAGCATCCTTTTTATTATTCAACTTTGCTTTGTGTTTTTAAAAGCTGTAAGTGATATTACCGTATAAAAAGCGGCCATCTAAGCTGTATGGTGCATACGGTGTGTACGGGAATATTTGACTAAAGGTTGAGTAACCAATGTTGTCGATAGTCGCTTGTGGGTACTGATCGAACAAGTTATTGGCACCAACTGCAAACTTCCACTCATCATTAGGGCGATAAGCAACTTCAAGATCGGTTATCCATTTAGCGTCTAGGTATTCATCGCGATCGCTGGTTGTGGAAATATCAGCAACTTCACCATAGCGTGTAGCCCGTAATGTGGTTTGCCATTCGTTAAAGCTCCAAACCGCCGATAAGTTTAACTTGTTATCGGGTGTTCCTTCTTCAAAGCGGCCCACTTCGCGACGTGCAAATACAACGTAGTCGTCACCTAACGAATTAAGTTGCTCAGGGTTATCGTCAACGTGGGTTACTTCGGTGTCGTTAAAGTTAGCGGCTGCGTTTAAGCGTACGTCGCCTAAGTTATCTAGCTCTAGCAAGTAAGTTGCAACGATATCTACACCTTGCGTACGAGAGTCAATGGCGTTAGTGAAATAGCGCACGCTTTCGGTGTTTAGCTCACCCGCGTTAGCTAAAATTTCTTGCACAGCAGAGCCTGTTAAGTTTTCAGACAAAACAATACGGTCATCAATATCAATGCGATATGCATCAACGGTTAAGCTAAAATTACCTTGGGTGTATACAAAGCCAGCGGTGACGTTTACTGAATCTTCTGCGTCTAGCTTTTTAGCACCTAGTGCTTGTGCAGCTGGCGCGTCACTTGGAAACAAACCGACTTCAAATGCTTGGTTGTTTTCAAGTACAGTCGAAATTTGACGGTATGAGCTTTGTGCTAATGAGGGCGCACGAAAGCCAGTGCTTATAGCGCCACGTAAAGATAAACGGTCGGTAATGCTGTAACGCGTTGCTAGTTTTGATGTAAACGTATTGCCAAAGTCGCTGTAATCTTCATAACGGCTTGCTAAAACGACATTCCACTTTTCAGTTAAGTAAGTGTCAAGCTCAACAAAGAGCGCGACATTGTGGCGGCTTTCGTCAGTGACGCTTTCTGGGCCAAAGCCAGAAAGTACTTGTGCGCCACCGGCAGCAATTGGATTGCCATTACCATTACCATCAAGAGCAGTAATGTAAGAGGCTTCTTCACCTTGTTCTATTTTGTAGCTTTCGTGGCGATATTCAGCACCTAGGGTAAAAAACACGTCGTCAGGCAGGCCTAAATCAAGCGTAGTGCTGGCATCACCATTAACAATAAATTGGTCATAAACGAGCGCGCCGTTATCAAACTCGGTAGGGCTGTTTGCGCCTAAAGAGGTGTTTAAGCTATTTACTACACCCAAAGAAAAGTCGTTCCGGCCATAGTTAGTACTGACATCCCATGTCCAGTCGCCTGACTCGCCTTGCAAACCAAGCGCAAGTGAATAATCTTCTACGTCTGTTTCAATTTGTGGTAAAAAGCCATCAGGGTAAAGAGCTAACACGTTACGGCTGTCTTTTGCGCGACGGTAAAAGCCACCCGAATTACCTTCACGTTTTGAGTAACTACCAAATGAATAAAGGTTTAAGCCGTTATCTAAGTCGTAACCCATATTGTAAAATAAGGCGTAGTCTTCAAGGTCTGCTTTACCAAAACGGTGGTTGTAACGATCAATAGTCAATTCACGTGGGTCTAAACTGCCATCATCAAGGCGACTATATTGCTCGCGCGGGTCAAAACCAGAGCGCTGAGTTGGGCTGTTATCACGATACTCAATTGATACGTTTACAAAGCCGTTATCTAATAACGAAAAGCCAGAATTGGCACTAATAGTACGAGTACTGCCATCGTTTACTTTACGGTCATCACCAGTATTAAAAGCCAAGTCGCCGTTTGCATCTGCATACGCACTTTGAAGGTTTGCAGCCCCTGCCATTTGGGTATCGTATTGTCCGTAAGTAACACTTACACTTCCGCCTTCAGTGGCATCTTTAAGGATTATATTAATAACACCCGCAATGGCATCTGAACCGTACTGTGCAGCAGCGCCGTCGCGCAAAACTTCTACACGTTTAATTGCTGATGTTGGGATCATATTTAAGTCTACAGCTGTTGAGCCACGACCTACTACGCCCCCTAAATTTAAAAGCGCACCAGAGTGGCGACGTTTGCCATTAATAAGCACTAAGGTGTGATCAGGCGCTAAACCACGTAACACGGCTGGGCGAGCATGATCTGTACCATCAGCAATCGTTGCACTTGGGTAGTTAAAGCTAGGTACTTGATTTGCAAGTACCTGACTGATTTCAAGTTGACCTGTGCTTGCCATATCGCCGCTGGTAATAATATCAACAGGTACTGAACTTTCGGCAATACTGCGTAAGCTACGGCGCGTTCCTGTTACTGAAATTACTTCGATATTTTCTTCTGCCTGATTATTTTGCTCTGCGGCAGCTATAGAATAAGGCGTGCTAAGTGCAGTAGTAATAGCCAAGCTAAGTGCTAATTTATTGGCAGATAAACGCTTAAAAGTCATTAATGTTCCTTAAGAACGTCGTTGTTTTGGTGAGTTTGAAAAGGAGCGAATCATATAGAAGCGCTCAACTACGTGCAAAGATAAAAACCATCTATGTTATTCACGTTTTTAATAAGTAAGGCCACTGTTTACGTACGTTACAGACGATTAGATCGTTACTGTTGTAATCTTGTGGCGAATGGAGGCGAAATCAATAAAACTAATAGAAATTGAGAATAAAAAACGCAGGGCAATAAAAAGCCAAGTTAAAAAACTTGGCTTAAAAAATTTTAAAATAAGGGTTAAAAAATTACTCTGGAGCTACTTCAAGCGTTGTAAATAAGGCATAACGACCTGAGTCTACACCTTCTTCATTTACGATCACCTTGTTAGATGTTTCGATTAGGTATAGGCCTGGCTCTTTCCACGTAATTGTAAACATACCGTCTTTATCGGTCGTTACTTTTACTTCGCCACGGTCGTTACGGTAGCGTGTGTCGCCTTTTAAAATGCTTACTTCAATGCCTTCACCGGCAGATTTGCCATCTTGTAGTAACTGAAAACGAGCTTGCTCACCGACAAATAAATCGTTTGGATGGGTGGGGCCGCTTAGCTCTAAACCTAAACCTAGTTGAGCTGGCTTAGAAGTACCGTTGTGGCTTACAAATGTATCTACCGTCGAGATTGATTTAACCGTTGTTATGTCGGTCGCATCTTTTGGTAAGTTGGCATCTGCTTTTTTAGCAAATACACGGTGGCGCTTACCTGCGGCATCTTTATAAAAGGTCATTAGCGTTGGTTTTTGCGTCATCGCAATGTGGTAAGTACCCTGTTCAGTTAAGCTAATTGCGGCTGAGCTTTTACGTTTTAAGTAATAAGCACGGATTGTGCCGGTGACAGGCTCACCGTTTGGCATAAGTGCCATTAGTAATGTATCGTCCCATTGAGCGCCTTTTTCTTTTGGCTTAAATGCTTTATCGGGTGCAAAAATTTCGTTTGAAACACTTGCATCAATCATCACATAATGCGCTTTATCGCCAGAAAGTGAAGTGTGTGAAGGTAGCAACCAGCGCGCGTGTGCATTTGCTGACGTTGACACTAAAGCAGATAGGCTCAATGCGCCGATTAATGCAGTTTTTAATAAATTAGTTTTCATTATTTTTCCTTTGCTTAAATTCGAGTAATAAATAGCTGCTCGAGATAGATTTATTATCCTGAGTTCAGGTTACTTAACCTTAGTAAATTGAGCGGATTAAAAAATCTCGATTTAATCGTGGTTTTTTAATTTTTAACTTGTTCTGCTTGAGCTAAGTCGTAAGCAT
>NZ_PNDU01000259.1:0-4494 GCF_005886635.1 Pseudoalteromonas sp. S558
TTTCAATTGAGACTCTAATTTTTTTGCCTCGCTAATTACCCATAAAGAGTAAGTAGGTTGGCTGTTAGAACTCAATCTGTACGAGTGCCCACACAGATGATTGCTTTATATTGTTAAAGAACGTTTTGAGTCGCTTTAGCGTCTCAAGGGATGCGAATAATACACCCTTTATTTTTCGAGTCAACACTTAGTTTTAAACTTTCTTTTGGAAGATTTAAAACCGAAGTTTTATTTAACTCTCTGAATCGTTGCTGCCTTGCTATGCTTCGGCGTTTCCCGTCTCAGTGGGGTCGCATTATAGGGAGAACAGATTTTTACGCAAGCACTTTTTTAAGAAAACTGTAAATAAAGTGCTGTTCGGTCAGTTACTAACCTAAAGCACCCGAAACTGATAGTTTTATAATCAAATTATGCTTTAACGGTACTTAAATTAGCGCTACTGTTACACTCATTAATACAAAAACTATTATTTAAAGGTGCAAATATGGCAATCCGTTCTTATAAATGTGTAACACCTTCGTTTAATGCGTCTGTTTATGTTGATGAGTCATCAGTACTAGTCGGTGATATTACATTAGGCAGTGACTGTAGTGTGTGGCCATTGGTCGCAGCACGAGGTGATGTTAACTATATACGCATTGGTAATCGTACCAATATACAAGATGGCAGTGTATTACATTTATCCCGTGCAACTAAAAGCAACCCTGATGGCTACCCTTTGATTATTGGCGATGATGTGACTGTGGGTCACAAAGTGATGTTGCATGGATGTGTATTAGGAAACCGCATTTTAGTCGGTATGGGCGCTATTATTATGGATAACGTGGTTGTTGAAGACGATGTTATTATTGGTGGCGGCTCGTTAGTGCCACCAAATAAACGTTTAGAGTCGGGATACTTATATGTAGGAAGTCCAGCTAAACAAGCCCGCCCTCTTACAGAACAAGAACTTGCCTTTTTAAAAGTATCCGCCAATAACTACGTTTTACTTAAAGATGAGTATTTAGCTGAAGCTCAATAAACTGACATCTATTTGACCTGCCGAGTTATAGCTCTCTTCTTCGATGAGTTGCTCGGCACGTTCTTCGTAATCAAAACGGTATTGTTCAAAATACTCTGTTGCATGGCTTTCGTCTGTTAATTTAAGTGTATTTACTGCTATTACACACTCCACCAGCATGCCACTGACTTGTGCAAAAAAGACTAACTGATGATCGGGCTCTCTAAACTCTAGCCTATCTATAAATTGTATTGCCTGATTCATTTAAGCGTTCCTTGTTTAAGCGCATCAACTACGGGGAGTATTTTTGGCATTTTATTACGCCACACATAATATGCTTGAGCAGCCTGACCCACTAACATACCGCTGCCATCTAAAAGCTTAGCGTTAATGTTGTGCTGCGCAACCCAATTCATAAAAATGGTATTTTGTAGTGAATAAAACATGTCATAAGCGACTTCACAGTTAGTTATGTGTTTTTCATCGAGTGCTGGCAACTCATTATTCATACTGCTAGACGTAGAGTTTATAATTAGTGAGTAATTGCTTACTGGTAAATCATTAAAACCGAAGGCTGATACAGACCCGTATTGAGCAAACAGCTCTGCGAGTTCTTTTGCTTTTTGTGCGGTGCGATTAACGATTATTATTTCCTGAGGGTTATGCTCTAGTAAAGGTAAAATAACACCTCGGGCAGCCCCACCCGCACCAATAATTAAAATTCGCTTATTAGTAATGGCTACTTTATTAGCGAGTAAATCATTTACAAAACCAACACCATCGGTGTTATCACCTAATAATGTGCCATCATCTCGTTTTTTTAGCGTATTAACGGCCCCGACTATTTTAGCTAATGGCGTAAGCTCACTTGCTATTGCATAGGCTTGCTCTTTAAACGGCATGGTCACATTTGCCCCTTTGCCACCTTGATCAAAAAAAGACAATACTGTTTTTTCAAAACTATCGATAGGTGCTAAAATTGCGCGGTAGTCGATTTGTTCACCCAATGAGGCTGCAAATTGTTTATGTATCGCGGGGGATTTTGAATGTTTAATTGGATTTCCAAAAACCGCATATTTGTCCATTTTAAAGCAACCTCTTTGCAGCTATATACTGCCTATTAACGATGATAAATAATATGATTAAACGACTTTTTTCAAAATCTAAATCGATATCAGTAACACAAGCACCTACGCCAGAAAAAACACCTTACGAAATAATAGGTGGAGAGACAGGAGCTCTTGCTATTTCTAATAGATTCTACGACATAATGGAGACCGATGAATACGCTAAACCATTATATAATATGCATCCTCTGCCATTAGATCGAATTCGCCAAGTGTTTTTTGAATTTTTATCGGGTTGGTTAGGTGGACCAGACTTATTTGTTGAAAAACATGGCCATCCAATGCTTCGTAAACGCCACATGCCATTCCCTGTTGATCAAGACCTGCGTGATCAATGGATGCATTGCATGAATAAAGCACTTGATATTGAAATAGATAATCCTTTATTACGAGAAGGCTTGAAGCAATCGTTTGGTCAATTAGCAAGTCATATGATTAATCAACATTAAAACTGAACAACAGTTACTTTAATCTTTTAAGTTTGCGCTATATCAATGCCTCATTCTTCCAAATACAGATAATAACGCTATCTTGTTTGGGAGAGCATTACGCACGTGAAATTAATTCAACATAAAATTTATGCACTGCTAGCACTGACGGGTGTGCTGGTACTTTGTGCAAGCCTGATCAGCAGTTCTAATCAACAGCACACACTTGCTCAGGAAACAATCGCTAGCAATATTAAGTTACTTGCTGATAACTACTTTGATTCCATCAACACCATGATGTTGACTGGCACAATGGCGAATCGTGAAATACTAAGCAGTAAATTACGTAGTCATCCCAACATAGAAGACGCGCACATAATCCGCAGCCCTATTGTAAACAAGCTCTATGGATTAGGCGCTGCTAACCAAACCCCGAGTAATGATGCAGAAATTGCAGCGCTTGAAGGCAAAGAAGATCTTTTTATCGAACAGCAACAAGGTACTCGCTATATGACATACTTAAAGCCGATGCTTGCAAGTAGTGATCATAAAGGGACTAACTGTCTTGGCTGCCATCAAGCACAAGAAGGTGATGTATTAGGTGTAGTAAAAATCAGTTATTCCCTCGCAGATATTGAAACAGCTGTAACTCGTAATACACTTATTAATACAGCCCTGCTATCAACACTCTTTATCACTGCTTTTTTGTTGCTGGGTTTACTTTTTAGAAGAATATTTATTAAACGTCTTAATAACATTGATCGCATGATGCATCTCGCCACCAGCAATAATGATTTAAGTCTCAAAATTGAGGATAACAATAACGATGAGTTAAGCTCTTTAGCAAATAGCTTTAACCAGATGATATCCACTTTTAAAGAAAATATTGCGCAAGTTTCACACTCTTCAAAAGTGCTCATTCATTCTGCCGAAGCCATCTATGCATCAGCCGATGCGACTGAACAAGCAATTTTGAGTCAAAAGCAAGGGACAGACTCTGTTGCCGCTGCAATTAATGAGCTTGAAAGCTCTTCTAACGAAGTTAAAAATACCACTCACTTTGCTTCCGAAAAGTCAGAAAGTAGTAATCTGCTAGCACAACAAAGTTTGCGTGTTGCTGAGCATACTGAGATAAGCATAAATCAACTTGCAGATGATGTTCGCAGCGCAGCCCAACAAGTAAGTCAGCTGCAGGCACAAACTTTAGAAGTAGGAAAAATACTTGAAGTGATCAGTAGCATTGCCGAACAAACAAATCTACTTGCACTTAATGCCGCAATAGAAGCGGCTCGAGCGGGAGAAACAGGTCGAGGTTTTGCCGTTGTCGCCGATGAAGTACGCACTTTAGCAACACGTACCCATGATTCTACTGACGAAATTAAACGCACAATTGACAAACTGCAATCGGAAGCGTCGCACACAGTAACAATGATGAGTAACTCATGTGAAGAAGCAGACGATAGAGCGCAACAAGTAAAAAAAGTCGCACAAGCTTTAAAAGATATTTCCTCTCAAATGAGTGAAATCAATCAGCTTAATGTGCAAATAGCGGATGCAACAGAACAACAAAGCTTAGCTGCGGAAGAAATAAACCAAAGTGTGGTAGCCATTAGCGATAATGCGGAGCGATCATTAGTGGATGCCAACGATAATCAAAAAGTAAGTGAAGAACTATTATCACTTGCCCGTTCGCTAGATGAGCAAGTCAGGCGTTTTAAATTAACTTAAAAAAACAAGGCGCTAAATAACCTGAACTCTGGATAATAAATCTATCTCGTGCAGCTATTTGCAGCGCTAACTGCGTTGAATTTACTTGCAATAGGCCCGCTATTGACGCGTAAATTCGCCTTGCTTTCACTGAAAATCTCTGACTAGAGAAAATAAATTTAAATATAACCATGATTCAATACGTTAGTAAACCTCTTAACCAGAGTTCAGG
>NZ_PNDU01000026.1:0-7721 GCF_005886635.1 Pseudoalteromonas sp. S558
ACTTAAATACCAACCTGCATAAATATTTGATCAATTTAACGAATTAAATTGCACTATTACGTCGTTAAAAATTTTTTATTTAGAACAACTAGATACAAAAATTTCTGCCTCGTCCTAGCGTAATTTTCTTAACGTTAAATAGACCCTATATACAAACAGATTGGTATTATTTGCAAAACTGACTTTAAATATCAAAGTTCTGTGCGTATACGCACATAAAGTGTTTGTAAATGTTATTTTCATTTATGGCTATGCATTATATTGTATCGCCATAGCATTATAGGAAGTTACACATGTTTAAAAATACACTTTCATCTTACGGACTTGTCGCCATTATTTTACATTGGCTCATGGCGCTGACTATTCTTGGACTGTTTGGCTTAGGTTTATATATGGTTGAGCTGACTTATTACGATAGTTGGTATAAAGGCTCTCTCGATTTACATAAGAGTATTGGTATTACACTTGTGGCCGTATTTTTATTTAGAATTGTATGGCGTGCTTTATCTACACAGCCTAAACCATTAGGTGAAAGTAAAGGCATCAACCAATTAGCGCATACGGCGCATATTGTCATGTATATTATAGTGGCTGTTATTGTTGTTGCTGGGTACTTAATATCGACCGCAGACGGGCGACCAATTGAAGTTTTTACCTTGTTCAATATTCCGGCGTTTGATTTTGCTTTTGACAGCCAAGCCGATATTGCAGGAAAAGTACATTATTACAGTGCATGTGTTTTAATCGGTTTTGTGGTATTGCATGCACTTGGGGCGTTAAAACATCACTTTATCGACAAAGATAAAACCTTACTAAGAATGATCAAACCATAAAGGATGATTAAAATGAAAAAATTACTATTAAGCACGGCAGTCTCTGCTGCAATGATGTTATCGGTAACAACTGCTAGTGCAGCCGACTACGTAATTGACACAAAGGGTGCTCACGCGTTTGTAAACTTTAAAATTAAACATTTAGGCTACAGCTGGTTGCATGGTCGTTTTAATACATTTGATGGTAAATTTAATTACGATGCTAAAAACCCTAATGCGTCGCAAATTATGGTTAACATTGATACTACAAGCCTAGATTCAAACCATGCTGAGCGCGATAAGCATTTACGCGGTAAAGACTTTTTAAATGTTGATAAGTACCCAACAGCAACCTTTAAAAGCACAAGTATTAAATTTGAAAGTGATTCGGGCGAAGTGACGGGTGACTTTACGTTACATGGAATCACTAAAACGATTACTTTCGAAATCGAAAAAATTGGTGAAGGTAACGATCCATGGGGTGGTTATCGTGTAGGTTTTGAAGGTGAAACGAGTTTAAAGCTTGCCGATTACGGTATTGATTACAACTTAGGACCAGCATCTACGCATGTTGATATAGGTTTATTTATAGAAGGAATTCGTCAGTAATATCGTTATTAAATAAAAAAACGCCACTTGTGTGGCGTTTTTTGCATAACAGAAACTCAAATTAAGCGGCTTTAACTCCGCTTATTTTGTGCCATTTATACGTGATTGCAATAGCGGCCTTAAATGCTCAGGTAACCAACGCATAAGCACGTCATTATAAGCTTGTGTTTTTTTAATCACTTTAAGTTGCTCATTAAGGATCGTTATATCCTTCGCACCTTGTTCATTCTTAGTGCAGCCAATAAAACCATAACTTAAAGCAGGTGATTCTATGAGTGCACGCTGCGTTAAATTTTTATCAAAATGCATCGACTTAGCTAAATAGTAATGCTCACTTGGGTAACCCAATAAAATATCGATTCGTTTTAAATTCAGCATGTAAGTGAGGCTTGCTAGGCTGTCGCGAGTAGGTCTTATTACTAAGTCTATATCAGGGGTTGTATTTATAATGGTATCAATTTCTTTACCGTATGAGCGACTCATTGAAACACCCAGCGTCAGCTTTTTATCACGTATTAAGTTTAACAACGACACCTCAGTGGCATTAGGTAGTTCAAGTGCATCAGCCAGTTTATTATGCATAGCAATTGAAGGTGATAAGCCTGTTGTTGAACTTTCATCAGTGAAGTAAATATGCTCTTTTCTGTAATCATTTTTATAAAGCGATAATGCACAGACGTTTTGAGAGACATTTGATAGCTCTTGAATTACTTTACCAGAAGGTATGATGACCCGGTTAAAGGTAATAGTGGGTAATTGCTTTTGAAGAAGGGAGATTATGCTTTCGTCACGGCCTTGGTGTTGGTACTGGCCGTTTAAAATATAATAAGGTGCAAAGTCGTGCGTTAACCAATTAATGGTTTTAGCATTAGCTACGGGGCTTAAATAACTAAATAATATAAAGGTTAAAAATATACTAGGCATTAACGCGGCAACCAATAGTTATTATCCTAAGACCATTGTAACCACTAAAGTGTTAAAAAGTAAAATGCCAGCAACGAGGCTGGCAAAATATTTTTTAGTAATTGCGGATAAAAGGCAATTAATGTTTTTGTTTAACTGGCTTTTAGCCACTTAACAAATTGGCGCGCATCACTCGCTTTTTGAAATAATGCATTTTTTAAACCTTGTGTATCACTAAAGATCACACGATGTTTGTTTACTGAAATAGATTGCACTGGATGTGCAATTTGGATCATAGACCCATTATATTTATAAGACATAATAAAACTCACTTTATTCTTGTTATTTATTCTGCGCTATATTTTTATAGCAAAATGCAGTTAATAAATAAACGATGTTGTGTTTAGCTTCATTACAGTGTTGACGATCTTTATGACACTTTTGCGATGATAGTAAAATTCATCTCGGTATTATTTAAGGGGTTCTCGCCGTACAATAACTTAGCTTTCAAATATACGTTTTGCGGGGCTTACTGGATCAGGGTAAATGGTTAACCGCGGTGGTTTATTTAAACCAGAGAGGGAAAGTAACTTAAATATATATTTAGCGCAAGCTATTTATGCGGTATTATTTGTAATAAATCTTATCAACTGCTTACAAAGCCAATTTTTAGTTAATAAAGGATAAGTATGAATTACCTGATTGTGAGTGATATTTTTGGTTTAAGCACTGCTTTAGTGCAGTTATCAAAAGAAGTTAGTGCTAATGTATCGATTGTGGACCCTTACAACAGTAAAGTTCAAGCCATTGAAAGTGAACAAGATAATTACAATAACTTTATTGAACAATGTGGGCATGATAAATATACAGCCAAACTTCATAAATGCTTTAATGAGCTCAAAGTTCCTACAACCTGTATTGCATTTAGCGCTGGAGCAAGTGCTGCATGGCGGGCGCAGTTATTAACAGGCAATACACACCTTAAAAAGCTAATTGGATTTTATCCATCGCAAATCCGTAATTATTTAGCGTTAGGTTCAAACGTGCCGCGTGAGTTTATTTTCCCTAAACGCGAAGCACATTTTAATGTTGATGAAATTATTTCAAAATTAAGCGCTAAAGCTAGCGTAGAGTGTAACAAAGTAGACTATTTACATGGCTTTATGAATCGGCACTCGCCCAATTTTGATGAACTAGGATACAGCGATTTCTGTAGTTACTTAAAAAGTAGTGCTACAACTGATTAAGCTGTGATTTTGTAATTGTGGGAAAGTCAGTACGGCTATTGTACTTTACGTATAGGTTTGAAAATACACTACTTTTAGATAGTTTATCGAGATTTTTTATAAACGTTTTAGCATCAGAACGTGAGGCTCTACAGCATACTTGATACGCTTTGATTACATGTGCAACTGTTTTTCCTTGCTTTTGCAGTGCTAAATCAGCTTCTACAAAAAAAGCAGCGCCTGTCCAGTAAACACGTTGCTGGGCACGCTGCCTCCACATATCGGCAGAAAGCTTATCAAGCGGTTGATTTTTAGTCCTGGTTTGCAAGCGTGCGCGGTCAAATCCTGCATTTAATCGCTGTACAAACTGTGGCTGGGTAATTATACCGCTATCACGCATTACCACGTTTTGCATATAACTGGCAAAACCTTCACTTAACCAAAACCCTGAATAAGGCAATAATGGTAAATATAAGTGTGCAAGCTCATGATACAGCGTCCAATCTTTAGTAAATGCCTTTAAACTGGCGTAGCGATCTATATGTAGCTCAAGCCCATCAGGATTATTACGTTTAACAGTGGCCCAAGGCACTGGCTCAGAAGCAAAGTATTGCGGTTTTAAATAAATAGGCAAGATACTTTGTTGTAAAGGGCCCAAGGTGTTTTTTGTTTTTTCAACACTTTGATTAACCCAAGTCGATACCGTTTTTTGGCCGTTATTTGAGAGCGAGCTGAGGTTATGTATTACTACTTCAATGGCCAGCGAGTTAAAAGCGATTATTGATAACAGTAATACTAAAAAGAGTTTCATTAACGTGCTCCGCTTTAATTTAATAACTGGTACGAAAATCCTAATATACAAGACCAACTAAATGGATAAATAATCACGCCTAATTCTTTATTTTTTAAAATGATAGTAACTATAAAAGTACATATACAGACACACCTTAGTTAACATGCTTTAATCGTATTTATAAAAACTTTGTAGGTGTTAGTAATGCAGTACCAACATATAAATGTGCCAGAGCAAGGTCAAAATATAATAATAGACGGCCATGGGCAATGGCATATCCCATCTGAACCTATTATTGCTTATATAGATGGTGATGGAGTGGGCTTAGATGTTATGCCTGTAATGCGCCATGTTGTGGATAGCGCCATTACTCACTGTTATAAAAAGGATAGGAAAATTCATTGGATGCAGGTTTACAATGGTGAACAAGCAGCTAAATTATATGATGGTGATTGGTTCCCACAAGAAACAATTAATGCAGTACGTGCCTGTAAAATTGCCATAAAAGGACCATTAACAACCCCGCTGGGTGGCGGCTTTCGTTCACTTAATGTCGCGCTCCGGCAAGAAATGGATTTGTTTGTAAATATGCGGGCAATTAAAGGCTTTAGCGCGCTTCCATCCCCTCTAAAAAACCCTTTTTTAACTAATATAACTGTACTGCGAGATAGCAGCGAAGATGTGTATTCTGGCATTGAATGGCAAGCTGGCAGTGTTGAAAGTGAAAAGATGCTCGATTTTTTATGTGAAGAAATGGGGGTAACGCGCTTACGATTTACACAAGAATGCGGCATTGGTATTAAAAACATATCAAAAGAAGGTTCTGAACGTTTAATTCGTTATGCTATAAACTATGCTCTTAACAATAACAGCGACTCATTGACCATTGTGCACAAGGGGAATGTACTTAAATTTACTGATGGTGCATTTAAACGTTGGGGGTTTGCGCTGGCTAAAAAAGAGTTTAAAGCGACAAATCATCAAAATGGTCGTTGGTTACAAATAGAGCGAGCAGGGTACGCGCCTCTAGTTATTAAAGAAGTAATAGCAGATAACATGCTACAGCAATGTTTAATGCACCCAGAGCAGTTTGATGTAATAGCAACGACCAATCAAAACGGCGACTTTTTAGCAGATATGCTAAGCGCCCAAGTTGGCGGTGTAGGCATAATGCCGGCAGCTAATTTAAATAATGAAGTGGCTTTTTTTGAACCCACTCATGGTACGTTCGAGCGAATTGCTGGGCAAAATAAAGCAAATCCAAGCAGTAGTATTTTAAGTGCAGTATTAATGCTTAAGTTTATGGGCTGGAAAGAGGCCGCATTACTAATAGAAAATGCGTTAGAGCAAACATTTAAAGGCGGTGAAGTCACTTTTGATTTAATAAAAGAGCACACCGATAACTCAAGTCTTCATAACTCGACAACCTTAACGTGTACAGAGTTTGCGCAAAAGGTTATCGAGCATTTTTAAACACAACCACTATTAAGCTGCTGATGCATTGGCAAGTTGTAAATTGTGCATGCAAGGGCGGTTAGTTAATTGTGCAGCGCGGTGGTATAAGGCATGTGCACTTGGCTCATCACAATGTGTACCGCTAAGTGTATCCATTAATGCAACAACAATAATGGCAGGTACTTGGCAGCAGTATTCATCAAGAACGGCTTCAGTTGTTTGTGCATCTACATGACAGTGCGGATGATTTTGTTGCTGATACGCATTTAACAGTGTACTGACTTCAAGTGTGTCATTTGCTTGATGCTTATTTTTACGGCACGTACACCCAAACTCATCTACAAGTGTTGCTAATGCTTGATAAACCTCAGTAGTTTTTAAAGTTGCTGTTGTGCACAGCTGCTCTTCAATGAACTGATGTAAGTTAGCATCAATGAATAATCCGTCTTGTCGTGTGAAAGTTGCTGTCGTTGGCATAATAATTACTCTTAGTTTGTTGGCTTAACTTCACTCTAGCGCTAAGTGTATTATTAATGAAATTGTTGTTTTCAATAACTGATATTGATTTGATCAATATTAAGCTAAAGTGGTCTTAACTTTCCGTAATTGCTGCTCATCAACACGCCCTAATAGACATCGCAATTTTTCAATACCATGTGAAGGAGTCCATCTTTTATATTCCATGAAACCATGTTTTTTATATAAATTGATTGCTGGTGTATTAGCAACTGCCGTCTCGACTATTGCCCGTGAAACCGGTGTTATTGCTAACACACTTTCTAATAATTTATGTGCGATGCCTTTTCTAAAATAATCAGGATCAACAGTTAGGCTACATATATCTAAACAGTCATTTTTTATATCAAACTCAATAACGGCAGCTAGATATTCGTTCTCGTGATAGCCATAAAAGAGCGTTTCTGAATTTTTTATATCGTTAACGGTACGTGATAATGGAGGGAAATCAAGCACATCAATAAGTTGAGCTTCAATAGTATAAGCGCGTTGAAATGTTGTAAAAATCGCTTTTGCAATACGGTCATTGGTATTATCGAGTTTATTTATCATTAACGGAGACCTTTTAAGTGCTGTAGAACTATGGAGATTGAATGTGCAGCATTGAGTGATTATGCACCAAGTAATCTTAAGTGCTTGATTTTTTTATAGCGTAATGATATAGAGATACAATGCGCTAGTTCTTTATAAGGTACAGCTTGGTTAATTTTAAATACAATGGCACGATTACCCTCGTATATAAAAGTATCGCCGTAGAGCTCTTTAAACGTATCTACTAGTGATGTTTTACAGTTGAAATAAATAAAATACTGCTCAGGGTATTTATTTTTCCAATCAATCCTAATGGTACTGCCAATTTTAGAAATGTAACTAGGCTCCCCCCATTTTAATGTTTCTGTTATATCAGAAATTTCGTTATGCTTGGCAACTTCAAAAATAAGATCACGTAGCGCATTAAGTAAAATGCTCACGTCAATGGGGTAAGTACTAAATTTGTTCTGTACGATTATGTCCATTTAATCATCCAATTTAAATACAATGAGGTTTATAAATTACCCATTGTTTATTTTATTAAAACAACAAGTATAGAGAAGTACCTATTTTGATTCAATTTTAACGTGTATATCACTGTTTCGCTTATTTAAGATAATAATTTTGTAGCTAAGAACTTCACTCCAAGCCTTCAAACTAATGACATAACAAAGATTAACGAGCGCTTATACGGTCGGTCACTTTTACTTTAATCAGCTGATGCATAGATTGTCACCGTTATGGCTCCACCAATTTCAGCTAATTTTGAGATCGAACTTTGACTCAATGCGGATTGAAATACTCTCGGCGAAGAGCCTGCTTCAAACCCAAAGTCGAATATACGTTTTATGCATCTCGGTGTTTGTCAAACTAGTT
>NZ_PNDU01000260.1:0-2140 GCF_005886635.1 Pseudoalteromonas sp. S558
GGTATTTAGGCAAGGCAGAGTCTATGGTGTGTGGTTATTCCCCATAAATAGGCGATAACGCAGCATAAATGCTCCTTGGGACGATTTACTCTTTGTAACTCGGTTTTGCCCTTGGATAGAGCAAATTTCAATCGACAAAGGTCAACAAGCTCTGAGTATAAGGGCTTTTTATCCTAGTATTAAAAAAGCGAGCCTAAGCTCGCTTTGTATAAAAACTAACTAATTACCATGCTTTGGGATCAACTTCTTTAGCAAGCTTTGGATGCTTAGTTTTATCAAATGTAGGCGTTAAACCTTGTTTTCGTTGCTCGTTATAATCTTTAGAGAGCCATACAACAACACCTGAAAGCATAAATAGCGCTATAACGTTCACAATAGCCATTAAGCCCATTGATATATCTGCAAGCGTCCAAATTAAACCAAGCTCACCGACTGCACCAAACATCACCATACCTAAAACAACAAGTCTAAAGATAAACATACCTTTATTAGAGTTGTGTTCTAAAAACATTAAATTTGTTTCAGCATAAGAGTAATTCGCAACAATAGACGTAAAAGCAAAAAAGAGTATAGCGATAGCAATAAAGTAAGTACCCCAATCTCCAACATGTTCTTGTAATGCAGCTTGAGTAAGTTCAATACCTAATACACCAGACTCAGGTACTAATTGCTGTGAAAGCAAGATAAGTGAGGCAGTGGCGGTACAAATTACAATAGTATCAATAAATACACCTAACATTTGCACATAACCTTGTGATGCCGGATGTGGAGGGTAAGGCGTTGCCGTAGCAGCGGCATTAGCAGCACTACCCATACCAGCTTCGTTTGAAAATAAACCACGCTTGATCCCTTGGATCATAGCTTGCGTTATGCCATAACCAATTGCACCGGCCCCTGCTTGCTCAATACCAAAGGCACTTTTTATAATAAGCACTAGTACATCCGGTAGCGCAGTAAAGTTAACAGCACAAACATAAAGAGCAACCAGCAAATAAGCTAATGCCATAAATGGCACAACCATTTCAGCAAAGCGAGAAATTGTTTTCAGGCCACCAAAAATAATGATGCCAGAGCCAATCACTAAGAAAATACCTACTATATACTTAGGTACATCAAATGCCACTTCAAATGCGGCAGCAATAGAGTTTGACTGCACAGCGTTAAATACTAAACCAAAGGCTAAAATCAAGCATAATGAGAATAAAACTCCCATCCAGCGCTTACCTAAACCATTTTGCATATAATAAGCAGGGCCACCTCTGAAGTTACCTTCAGCATCTTTTGTTTTATAAGCCTGTGCTAAAGTACTTTCAGCAAAACTGGTTGCCATACCTATTAATGCAATCAGCCACATCCAAAAAATAGCACCTGGGCCGCCTAAATATAATGCAACCGCAACGCCGGCCATATTACCGGTGCCAACGCGGGCCGCTAGCGATGTACAAAAGGCTTGAAAGGATGAAATTTCGTCTTCACCACATTTACGAGAACCAAACATTACTTTAAACATATGTGGGAATTGTACAAATTGAATAAAGCCTAATCGAAAAGTAAAAAAGAGACCTGCTGCTATTAATAAGTAGACGAGAACCTGGCCCCATAAAAGGGCACTTATACTGTTTATTATGTCTGTCATGGGTACTACCTAAATACATGAGTTAAAAAAGTGACCGCAACTTATCACATCAAGATAAAAGTGTTTAGTTTTAAAGTGTAAAAGCGGAGTTATCAACAGGGTTTTGTGGGTAACGTGTGTTTATCGTGTGTGCTTGCTTGGGGCTTAATTTTAATTACTATTTTATGTAAATAACACTTGCGTAAAATCCGCCGCTCCCTATAATGCAGCCCCACTGAGACGGGATATGGCAACGCATAGCGAGACCCAAACTACTCAGGGTGTTAAGTAAAACTTAGTGTTGATAAATATAACGTTTACCAAAATTAAGTGTTGACAAAAAAATAGGAAAGCGTAATATGCGCAGCCCTAGCGAGATAAAGTTTAACTTTAACCGCAACGTTCTTTAACAATATAAAGCAATCATCTGTGTGGGCACTCGTACAGATTGAGTTCTAACAGCCAAGCTTAGTTCGCTAAGTAAGGCAAACAAATTAGAGTCTCAATTGAAAGCTGAGTGACCAT
>NZ_PNDU01000261.1:0-4770 GCF_005886635.1 Pseudoalteromonas sp. S558
CCAACAAAGACTAAATCCCCCCTAGGCAGAACCCGAAGGGCAGCGCATGTTTGGCATTTATGCTGCGTTATCGCCTATTTATGGGGAATAACCACACTACATAGGCTCTGCCTTGCCTAAAAACCAAACATACAGCTGCAAAATCAATCACGAAAGGTCAACACGCCCTAGATCTCCTGCTGAAATAATTCAGGGGAGAGTAGTTACTAATTTAGGAGAAGATGTAACAGAACAGTTTCAAACTGGAGCTAATATAGCGTTAGAACTGTGTAAAAAGAATCAAGTTCGTTTTGCCCTACTTAAAGAATCGAGCCCTTCTTGCGGACGAAATACAATATATGATGGAAAGCATCGCGGAGTAAAAATCGAAGGACTGGGTTTAACTGCTGCATTATTAATAAAAAATGGTATTCAAGTATTTAGTGAAGAGCAAATACCAGCACTTATAAAAGTACTGGCACTTTAATTCTGGCTGGTTATTTGCGTTGTAAAAAAACACCAGACTCAATGTGATGTGTATATGGGAACTGATCAAATATAGCAAAGCGCTTAACGTTGTGCGTACGTGTTAAGAGATCAAGGTCACGCTCAAGGGTTTCAGGATTACACGATATATAAATTATGCTTTCGTAGTTAGCCACTAAGTCACAGGTTAATTCATCCATGCCCGCGCGCGGTGGATCAACTAATATGGTTTGGCAGTCATAGCTTTTAAGGTCAATACCGTCTAAACGAGAGAAAGTACGCTCACCGTTCATAGCTTGGGTGAATTCTTCACTCGACATACGAATAATATCTAAGTTCTCTACGTTGTTTTTAGCAATATTGTATTGAGCAGAGTGTACAGATGATTTTGATATCTCCGTTGCCAACACTTTATTAAACGAACCAGCTAACGCAATTGAAAAGTTACCGTTGCCACAGTAAAGCTCTAATAAATCATTTTTAAGTGGTTTACATAAATTTTGTGCCCACTCCAGCATACTAATATTTACTTTAGCATTAGGCTGAGTGAAACTGTTTTCTACTTGTTGGTAAATAAGCTCGCGACCATTAACTGTTAAGCGTTCAGTTACAAAGTCATCACCCAGCACTTCTTTTTGTTTGCGAGCACGGCCAATGAAGTCAATTTTGTATTTACTGCTCAGTTTTTCTTTAAGTGCTTTAATTTCATTTAACCATTCATCATCTAGTGGCTTGTGATAAAGCAAACTTACTAAAATTTCACCACTTAGCGTTGATAGGTAATCTATTTGAAATAACTTACGACGTAATATTTCGCAAGGCTTAAGGTTTTCAATCATCACCTGCATTATTTCACCTACTAAAGGTGCTGCTGGATCAAACGTATCAACACGGATTTTGTCTTTTGTTTGTTGATCAAACATTATATGAAACAGATCGTCGCCATCATGCCATACTCTAAATTCAGCACGTTGACGGTAGTTAGTTGGCTCTGAACTAAATACTTCTAATTGTTCTACACCAAAACGTTGGAACTGTGCACGTATTCGCTGCTCTTTCTCGCTTAATTGTGCATCGTATTGTGTGGTATCGATTTTAATAACTGCCATTAACGTTACTACCTTATCTCTGAGATCTGTTTATCGGCGCTATTGTAGGGGGCGAGGCGTATTTGTCTAGTTTTGACTAGAATTAATGCTGTTTTTTTGTGCGTTCCCCTTTAGTTTTATACGTTATAGCCGATAATAAATTACTCACGCTTAGGAGACGAATTATGAAAATCAATAATTTTGGCTTTATGCCAAATAACAATATCAATAAATTCAATAATAAAGTAACGATACCACAGCCAACAATTAAGTCTCCTCAAGATAGTTATCAACAAAGCGGGAAAGAACTTGCTGCAAAAGTGTTGGGCGATAAGATGGCTGAGCAACTTGGCTTACCTGTTGCTGAGAAAAAAGCAGATAAGTCATTATTTGATTTTGGCGAGGTAGTTAAAAATGTACTCGATTTTGTGACAGGTACACTCAAAAATGCGAAGGCTAATGGTGCTGATGATGACAAGCTCAAAGGCATACTTGGTGAAGCCCGCAAAGGTGTGCAAATGGGGATTGATGATGCAATTGATGAATTAAAAGGTACCGGTGTATTTAATACCGATATTGAAGAAGGCATTAATAAGTCTAAAGAAGGTATCTTTAATGGTCTTAATAAGCTTGAAGATGATTTGTTTAACCCACAACCGGCGAGTGTGAGTATTAGTCAGGCTCAATACGCTAGTTTAAGCAATAACGCTGAATACAAATTTACTACTGCAGAAGGTGATGAAGTTAGTATTAGCTTCTCCGACTCTTTTGAGTCACAGTCAGCGAGCAGTTATCAAAAGCAGGGAAATAGTGAAGGGTATATAAGTGAATCATCGCAGTCTCGAGAGTTATCATTTTCTATGTCGGTTAATGGTGATTTAAATGAAGATGAACAAAAAGCGATTAATGAACTAATGGAAGACATACAAGGAGTGAGTAAAACTTTTTTTAGTGGCGATTTAGACAAAGCATTTGAAGAAGCGCAAGCGTTGAGTTTAGATAACGAACAGTTAGTCGCTTTCTCAATGGATTTAAGACAAACCAAAACGGTTGCAACGATAAAAAGCTACGAAGAATACAGACCAATACCAGAGAAGGCGGTCTCGGAAAAAATAGCCCCTTTTAATGACGATTTAAAAGAAGTTTATACAAAAGCAGCCGATCTGGGTCTGCAAAGCCAATTATCGGGTATTATGGAATGGTTAAATCAAGATCAAAGCGAGATTGATAAATTAGTTGATTATACTAAAGCAATGTTTGAAAACCTGGATCAGCTAAATACTGCGGCAGATGAGCTGGCTAATCTAGAATCACCGCAAAGTTAAACTGCTTTCCTTTACAAAAGTGACATGTCAAACTGCTATTCTTAATTTACAGTAGGAACAGTGGTTTGTCAGTGCACATTATGGTTTTTGATTCAGGTATTGGTGGCACTACGGTACTTGAGCATATTCAGCAGAGCATACCTCATGCTCAATACAGTTATTTTATGGATAATGCTTTACTGCCATATGGTGCTCAATCACAACAAACTATCATCAATCGTTTATGCGCCCTTGTACATTTCATCAAACAAGAAGCCCTCGACGTCGATTTAATTGTTATAGCCTGCAATACCGCATCCACGTCAGCGTTGAGTGCGGTACGTCAAATTACTGATATTCCAATTGTAGGCGTTGTACCTGCAATAAAGCCGGCGGCTCAATTAAGTCAATCAAAACATATCGGGCTTCTTGCCACGCCTACAACTGTATCAAGTTCATATACGGCTAAACTAATTCAAGAACATGCCAGGCATATAACGGTGAACTTATATAGTAGTGTTAAGTTGGTGTCGCTGGCAGAGCAGTACTTTTTTACTCAACAACTAGATACAGATGAGCTTTATAAAGAGCTGGATAGTTTAGAGATCAATAAAGAAGTTGATGTGTTGGTGCTAGGGTGTACACATTTTCCTATTTTAGCTAAACCAATAAACGCGTATTTTAATTCAAAAGTACAGTTGCTTGATTCTGGAGCTGCAATAGCCAATCGTGTTAGTGATTTACTTAGTAGTTACTGTGGGTTGAATAAAAAAGCTTCGGATACAAAAAAGCCGCTGCAATATTATGCAACGGCTGATATTTTTAGTACTAAGCTAGTAGTAAAGCTGGTTACGCTGATTGATCAAGTTCAGGACGTATTGAATTAGCATCCTCATCTTGTTTTTGCTTTGCTTCACGAACTTTTAAAGTACGTTGTTGGAACTCACTATCATTTAACTTTGTTATAGCATTGTCAGCATCGGCTTGCGCCATTTCAACAAAACCAAAGCCACGACGTTTGCCAGTATTTTTGTCCTTTAATAAGCGGACATTAAATACTTTGCCTTGTTCTTCAAATAATGCACGAACAACACCTTCGTTTGCGCGATAAGGGAGGTTACCAACATAAAGAGTCTTAGTTTTCACTTCAACTTCTTCAGCGCCTTCAGATGACATTGCTGCGATAACAATTCCACCTATTAATAAACCAGCACCAAATAATAGTGCAGGGTCTAAGGCTAAGCTGCCAAAAACAAATTTAACGACAACAAAACCAACTACGGCAAGGATAACAGAAAATATAAAAGACTTTTGATCGGGTAATTTCATTTTAGATCTACCAATAAACAGGAAATAAACATTAATTTAACATTGTGAACTTGCTATCTTAACGTCTTAATCAAACATAGCAATGGTATTTGTGTTAAATAATAAAAAACAGTGTAAAAAAGCATCACCTTAGCTGTGTTTTTGTATGGTTTTATGGTGTTTTGTTCTATTTTTGTTCGAACAGTAAAAAGATCTTAAAAAAGGGTTGATCTGTTTTCGGATCTCCCTATAATGCGACCCCACTGAGACGGGAAACGCCGAAGCATAGCAAGGTAGCAACGACTCAGAGAGTTAAATAAAACTTCGGTTTTAAATCTTCCAAAAGAAAGTTTAAAAATAAGTGTTGACTCGAAAAATAAAGGGTGTATTATTCGCATCCCTTGAGACGCTAAAGCGACTCAAAACGTTCTTTAACAATATAAAGCAATCATCTGTGTGGGCACTCGTACAGATTGAGTTCTAACAGCCAAGCTTAGTTCGCTAAGTAAGGCAAACAAATTAGAGTCTCAATTGAAAACTGAGTGACCAACAGAATAGTTATTTCGGTAATTATTCGGCACAGTCAATTCAATATCGAAAGATAT
>NZ_PNDU01000262.1:0-371 GCF_005886635.1 Pseudoalteromonas sp. S558
CAAACGCGCCCCCGCGAGTGCGGGCCCCCCTCACTGAAAAGGAGTTTAACCCTGGCGTCCGAACTCCCCAGGCGGTCTACTTAATGCGTTAGCTTTGAAAAACAGAACCGAGGCTCCGAGCTTCTAGTAGACATCGTTTACGGCGTGGACTACCGGGGTATCTAATCCCGTTTGCTCCCCACGCTTTCGTACATGAGCGTCAGTGTTGACCCAGGTGGCTGCCTTCGCCATCGGTATTCCTTCAGATCTCTACGCATTTCACCGCTACACCTGAAATTCTACCACCCTCTATCACACTCTAGTTTGCCAGTTCGAAATGCAGTTCCCAGGTTGAGCCCAGGGCTATCACATCTCGCTTATCAAACCGCCTC
>NZ_PNDU01000263.1:0-308 GCF_005886635.1 Pseudoalteromonas sp. S558
GCAGCAGTGGGGAATATTGCACAATGGGCGCAAGCCTGATGCAGCCATGCCGCGTGTGTGAAGAAGGCCTTCGGGTTGTAAAGCACTTTCAGACAGGAGGAAAGGTTAGTAGTTAATACCTGCTAGCTGTGACGTTACTGACAGAAGAAGCACCGGCTAACTCCGTGCCAGCAGCCGCGGTAATACGGAGGGTGCGAGCGTTAATCGGAATTACTGGGCGTAAAGCGTACGCAGGCGGTTTGTTAAGAGAGATGTGAAAGCCCTGGGCTCACCCGGGGAACTGCATTTCGAACTGGCACACGAGACTG
>NZ_PNDU01000264.1:0-7976 GCF_005886635.1 Pseudoalteromonas sp. S558
ACCTAAAAAAACACGGAACCCAAACCAAAAAAGGTACTCGCGAAAAACGCAGAGCACCTAGGGCGTATTGACTTTATGGATTAAATTTGTTCAACCTAGGGGCGATTTAATCGCGGCGCGAGATTTGTAACCTAGTGGGCTAAGTAAAAATTGAGTAACAAAGAGAAAATAGCCCCTAGGAAGAACCCTCTGGGCAATGCGTGTTTGGATTTTATATGTTGTTATCGCCTATTTATGTGGAAAAACCACACTGCATAGGCTCTGTCTAACCTAAAAACCAGACACTCGTTGCAAATTCAATCCCGAAAGTTCAACACGCCCTAGTGAGTCTTTAGACTAACCTAGTAAAGGCGTAAAATACCAGCCTATTTAAGCACTTAATACTGAAATAAATTCAAGCAACACTTAAATATTTAACGAGATGCTAACCATTCATTTAGCTTAGCCTGAGAGCCTGTTACTTGAGCCATTAAACTATTAGATGCGTCGATGGCTTCAGCTAAGTTATCTAGGTTTAAATTTTGTTCAATAACACGAGATACTTCTGCAAGGCTTGAAGCACCAAACTGCGCCGCATTAGACTTTAAGCTGTGAGAGTGACGAATAGCCGCTTCTCTGTCCCTACCAATGGTTGCTAACACTTCAGATCCTAAACGCTCGAACTCTGCGCAACAAAAATCAAGCGTATCAGCAAATTGCTCACCCAATAACGATTCCATACTCTCTAATGCCGATGTATCAATATTTATTTCTGTCATATTTTAAGCCCTTAAAACAATCCATGTACATTACCGTTTAATATCACTACTTTATATTGATGCGTAAAAAAAACCAACTTAATTACCTTATAAATGTATAATTATGAAGTTCATACTGGCAACAAAAAGTTTATTTAATGGCACGCACACTTTGCACTCAGTGTAACTTTGCACTAAACACCTGCATTTGCAACGCAATTACAAATATAAACAACAAAGTCACGGTTATTATTCTACAGCACCCTAGCGAAGAAAAAATAGCAAAAAATACCGCTAAGCTACTCAATTTATGCCTAACTGATTGCCAAATAATCAAAGGTGAAAATAATGATGACTTTGCCATACTAAAAACGCTGCCAGTCAGCTCAACTGTTTTGCTCTATCCTAACGAAAACGCTATAGATTTAGACGAGAGCGCTGAGCAACCCAGTGCAACAAACATCACCCATTTAATCGTGGTTGATGGCACATGGAAAAAAGCCTATAAAATTTTACAACTCACTCCCTTACTCAATCAGTTCAAAACGGTCAGCTTTAAACAACTACCTAAAAATCGTTATGCTATCCGTAAAACCCCTCGGGCCGACAGCCTATCCACACTTGAAGCCGTAGCGCATAGTTTGTTTTTAATAGAGCAGCTAAATCCTGCACCACTTTATAATGTGCTTGATGAATTAATACAAAAACAAACCCAACACATGCCCGAGCACGTAAAAGCACGTTACTTAGATTAAATTTGGCGCCATAAACTTTAATGCGTAATTATCCCAACAGATTAAAACGAGGCTTTACTCGCCAAGGCCCCGACTATCGCTTTGACGACCAAGTCGACTTTAGCGATATAAGAGACACCTTTGGCTTTAGATCTATGGTCGTTGGAAAATGGGTAACCAAAGAAGAGCGCTATATTAGCGCCAATTTAATTTACGATGCACTGGCGGATCTTGCGCAAATACTACACTTACCTCCTAAAGCTATCGGCCTGCGAGGCAAGCTTAACTTTGCATTTGGTCATGGTGGTCAAAAAGGTGTACAGGCACATTATAATGCGGCCACTCAAACACTTGCTCTTGCAAAAAATGCAGGCGGTGGCGCACTCGCTCACGAATGGTTTCACGCGTTTGACCATCATATAAGCGAGCATTTATTTGCAGCAAAACCACGATTTGGTTTTGCCTCAAAACTATGGCTTTCAAATACACCAAATTTATCGCACCCACTTAATAATACTTTAAACAGTTTTTATAAATATGTATTTTTAGATGAGGATGGTGTGGATGCAAATAACTTTGTTCAAACGTGTATAGAGCACGATAAAACCCACAATATGAATTATATGAGTATGCCAGAGGAACTTGCAGCACGCTGTTTTGAAGCCTGTATTGAGCAGCATTCAAATATAAAAAATAGTTTTTTGGTGGGAGGATTACAAAGTAGTAATTTGATATACCCAAATAGTGAGCATATTAATAAAGCAAATGAAGCGCTTAACCAGTATTTTGAATTACTGGGTTATGCGCTTCATAAAGTAGACAGTAATAATTAATCTCGTATCTTCAAAATATAAATAACGACGTGTAGAGAGCCTTTAAACTACACCATTCCCCATAGTAGCAATCTGGAACTTTTTCTAATTGACAACGCTGATAATTATACAATACAACCTTTGATAGAATAAAGACTCCATAACAATATATAAGCAGTGCTAATCTATTTGACAAATATTATACAATCGCCTTAATATGTGTATCGCTTTCTTCAGTGTGTTGAAGTAAAGACATGGATTTGTCTCGGTAATTAAAAAATGGATGTTAAATCATGCAAAAAATTGAAATTTTAAATTCTGTTGGTAACAATGGTAATAATAAAGCCATTGACGTTGCCCTAATTCAAGCTCTTTTAAAAAATTACTTTCATAAAAGTAATATTATAAATAATGATCCTTTAAATAACTATAACCAAAGGTTACCCCTTTTCCCAAATAGCTCCCGAACAATATGTAATGAGGCCAATTGGTTCCCTTCGACAAAAACACCATCACCCATCGAAAAAAAAATTCATCGGTTCGATACTAATCGATTTTCGCGTTTACTAATTAATGGAAATCCGTCACCAGTATTAATTAGTGCAATCAAAAAATTTCAAACTGATGTAGTTAAAATAAAAAAGCCAGATGGCAGAATAGATCCAAGAGGCGCTACATTAGACAAATTACTCGCTGAACAAACTGTTAAACCAACAGATTTGCGAAAAACACTCTTCGGACCAGACTTGGTCCCAAGAGAAAAACTAAATACAATAACAGATAGTACTTTTAAAAAATATTTTAGGCAATACTTAGGATTAACCATTACAAAAGGTGAAGACTTTGTTGGTTTTTTTGAAATGCTTAAAACAGATGTAAGAATTACAGCTCTTCGTTGGGCTGCTTAAATTCTGGCTACTGCTTACCATGAGACTACATATTCATTTCTTCCTCTACGTGAAGCTGGTAAGGGAAAAGGCGAACGTTATGATAAAAAATATGAAGTAATGGACAGCAATGGCATTCGAGGTTAGATAAATAAAAATATACTAACGTTTATTATGGTCGTGGATATGTTCAATTTACATGGGACTATAATTATAAAGATATAGGTAGGCATTGGGTTATGGTAATAAATTGTATATTTTTCCTGATTTAGCTCTTACAAAAACGTTGCTTATGAAATCACATCTCATGGAATGCAGAGAGGTACTTTCGCTCAAAAAAATTAGCTGAGTATATAAACGTAATCAAAACGGATTATACTGAGGCGCGTCGTATTATAAACGGCGACGATAAAAAATAACTAATTGCAGAATATGCAAATAAAATTGAATTTTACTACGATTAGCAGCCAAATCACTAAGTGCAAGTGCATAATAATATGGAATACTTAACTAATAAATCTGTACTCATTAGGGTTATCGAAATTATAAGGAAAATTAATGTTCTATAAATATATATTAGCTGCGTTTTTATTAATCTCTACAGGATTACTAACATCCTGCTTTGCCGCTACACTCAAACAAGACACACCTAATATACTTGCAAAAAATTTAAAAGAACCTGGAAATCGGAGTGACTGGAAAAAGAGATTAAATTGGCCAGAAATATGCGATGAAGGAGTAAGTCACATATCACCTTCTTTTATTGGTGTTGATACGTATACTTGGTATGACGATCGCCAATTAACTTTAGTAGTTTGTACAACAGGTGCTTACAATCAAGGGTTGATGTTTTTTTTAGAAACTAAAGAAAATTCAGGTAAATATACTCTATTATCATTTCCACAGTTTATCGCAAATGATGATGCTTCAGGTCATATTGATACCGTAATATCTGGGGATTTAACTAAAGCACCTTTTTATAAGTTTAGTAAGCCTTTATTATGGGGGGCCTTGCGTAGCGATATGTCAAATTACACCATAACTAATAATAATAAATATCGGGGTTCTGGTGGCTGTGGTATATTAACATCGTATCAAATAATTAATGACCAAGTTAAAGTTTCAATGCTAAAAATTAAAAATGATTGTGATGGTTCGTATCCATCAGCTTCCCAATGGTCAGAGATACCAGAATCAGAGTTCTCTACTTGGCCAAATATCGTATTAGCAGAAAAACAGTAAATTACTTATCCACAAAATGAAGGGCTTAACCACTTCATAAAATAGACGAATAAAGAGCTTTATCTAGTGGAATTTTTAGCGAAGGACACGCCTAGATTAAAGCCTTACTAGGGGATGACTTCAGCTAATTAAATACGTATTATTAATATTTAAATTAACTATTTCCTCAGTGAAATGTTAAAACAGCCTTTCTATTATTAATGAGCATATATGTCATTTTTTAAAACGTTTATTCCTGACTTGGACGAACTAGATTTAAAAACACAGAAATTAAACAAGTCATTAAAAGATAAGATAAACCGTCAATGGAAAGACACCTTTGATAAAGCAACGCTTTTACAACTTTATTCATCACTAATTAAAGAATTAAGACTATTTCGTGAAGGTCAAAGCCAACCTGCGAAATTATATTATTTTTTACAGCTATTTAGTTCATCAGATTATAAAGTTATTTTTGACAAAAAATCTCATCATGCTTTGCTTACGCACACAGAGTTATTAGAGAGTGAAATAGAGCAGTTGTTACTTGAGACCAACACTCAACTGATCCAAAACCCACCGCCTGCAGAGCAAGGTGATTTAAGGGAGATGGTGAGTGATTTAATTTCTTTATATTTTTATCACCCTTCTTATCACAGTGAAGGATATGACGACTTAAAACGTATTGGTGGCAACTTAGCATTTAAGTTTTTACGCACTTATCCTTACCAAGATATCTGTAATCTTCTAGTCAGTTTATTACCCTCAGCCTCAGACTCTTTAAAAAAATATACACAACTAATTAATGACATTGTATGTAGCAAACAAAACGATGAAAATCGTGATTTACTACTCTATATTTTAATAAGCGAAATGATTGGTTTTTATACCGAAAAAAGCGACTTTTTATATAAAAAATCAAAAGAGGTCTTAAGGTTACTTTCAACTCATATTACACATTGGAATGAGGAGCAGCTTGATTACTTTATAACTCAAGGCGTATTAAATGGCTATGGCATTTATCCCAACCCGCAAACGAAGGTTGATAAAATAAAGAGTTATATAAACCAGTTAAATGAGGATAACGGTGATGCTAAGATTGTTAAAAAAAGAGTTAAAGAATATAACCAAGAAATAGCAAACATTGAAAATGACCCAAACGCCTTTATAAATGCGAGCTATAACAAGGCTGCTAAAAAATTAATGGTAAAAAATAATACCATTACATTTTTAAAGAACCTTTCAGAACTTACTCCAAACAGTAAAACAAAAGTACAGCTTGAACAACTTATCGAAAGAATTTTAGATCTTAAAAACACACCCAAAGCATTTCCGATTAATAAAAAACCTAAAGTCAAATTTAACGATCTGAATTTTAAGTTACTTGTTATTGAAGAGCTGATGTATAATAAAAATTTATTAACCCCTAAGTTTGACCTTTCCCAGTTTATAGCTGAATATCACCAGCGAGAAATTGATAAAGAGCAAGAAGGATATGAAGTTATACCCGAGGTACTCGCTTACTTTAAAGGGCTTGATATCCCAGAGGATCTGTTAGCGAAAGTAACTTCGTTGACACAAGATTGCGGTGTCGATGGCGGCGCAGAAATTTATTCTCAGATATGGCCTTTTTGGGATCCAGGCTGTGGAGATGAAGTATTAAAAATAAGCAATAAAGCATCAAAAGACTTACCACTGCTACCTAACTTAAAACAAGTCATCGGTTTAGAACACAGTAATCCATCAAAAAAATTAATTAGCAGTTTTAAAGAACGTCATATCAAATTAATTGAGCAGGATGTTTAATTTTAATCTCTAGGAGTAATAATGTTTAATTCAGCAGAAGAAATTCACCAGCATATTGGCCAATCAATGTTCGACGCATTACCCGAACAGTGGGATAAAGCTTATTGTGATATCGGCCTGAGTCGAGAAAATACCTGTGGTTTTATGACTGGAACTTACTATATCGGCGGCGAAGAAAAATTTTATGATGTAGATATAATCGATGGAGTACTGAAAGATTCTCAGGGTGATGAAGCATTTTATGCACTTTATAAAATGATGAAAAAAGACGAAGCGGATATTCCTTGGAATAAAGCTCGTTTTGAATTAGTAAGTGATGGTAGTTACGACGTTAAAACTAAGTTCGATGAAGATTATATAATCTACACTGGATTAGATGCCGATAATGCAGAGTTTGACTCATTAAGTAGCGACTTTCATTTAGCCATAGAGTCTTGGGAAGGCTTAACAGATGATATGGCATGCCCATGGGAAAAGAGCAGTTATGATAAGAGCAAATTTTTTCAAAGTAATTCAGATGCTCAACAACAAACTGAATCAGAGCAAGCAATATTATCATCTTATTGGCAACAAGCCGGTGAAATAAACGAAACATTAGAGCTGAGCTTTTTAAATCCTTATTTAGCAGATTACCCTCATTGGCATGGCAGCACACGAAATATTGTTTTGGTTACACCACCAGAATGGGAAAATCAGATCGTTGCTACAAGTGGCTTATCAAGCCCTGAAACACCATTTGAGGTATATATAGAAACCAATGAATCCATTCAAAGATTTAGCAGCTCTTGGCAAATGAACCTAATTCAAACTATTGGCCGCATAATACCTAATATCGATAACTTTAAAGAACGCCTCATAAAGCACCGTTTTCTTACACTACAATTAGACATGGATGGTGCACCATCAGAATGGTCTGTTGATCACTCTGATGGTAATATTGGTATGTTTATTGGTTTAGATAATACGCATATGATTGATAATAACCTTGATTTTTTACCTATCAATGTAAAACTAATGCGCCCTGCCGAGTTGTTATATTGTTTAGATAAAAAAGCACAAGGGCGAGAGGAGATGGCTGAACTCTATAAGCAGCAAGGCCAAGCAACACTTTCTTGCTTAGATAGAGCCAGTGTTTTATAAAAATAATGAATTCATATAGTGGCTAGCTTCCAATGTAGCATTTATGCGTCATGACTAATTATTACACATAATAGAAACACTAGAGCTAAAGCCACTCTTACTGAGAATTCACTGAGGTGCGTCAGTACTTATGTTTCGCTCACTAAGCCAGCATAAAAACTAGACTAAGTTTTTTATGTAGATCGCGAATTTATAACGACAAAAGCAAAATGCGTAGTTATTAAGTTGAATACTATTAACTATGACGATACAACTTTTGGGCTAAAACCAGGTCTACAAATAAATAGGCTTTTAAAGATAACTTAAAAGCTATACTTCAAGCTCAGCTTATAATTAACTGGCTCACCCAATTTATTTTAAATTACACATATAATGAACAAAATGCGTGTAGTTACTCATAACTGCTTAAGCGAATACGTTACTACCAAATGCCTTTGTGAGCATTGATAGTACTTTGTATCAATCAAACTTGCTTAACGGATTCTTGCGATAGCCGTATGGCATCTTGCCTGTTTTCAGACGAATAAAAAGTCTATCAATTCTTTAAAAAGTATAGATATTAAGATGAGTGCTGGTGTATTCAATCGGTCAATGCAACACCTTATAATTGATTATTAATTAGGTAGTTATGACTGACTT
>NZ_PNDU01000265.1:0-7241 GCF_005886635.1 Pseudoalteromonas sp. S558
GTGTAAGTTTGGCACGACAAATCAGAGTAATTTAGGGTTACATAAAGCGAAACTAGAGAAACGTCATCAGGTAAATGAAATGGCGAAATTACAGAATCCAAGTCGTTGGTCAGGAAAGTCTAGAGATTGGACAATGATCAATGAAGTAAATTTGAATCCAGAGAAAAAAGAAGAAGTGCGGGCGGCATAAAATTTAACTTGATGCGACAACTAACTTGAAAAACTCCGCTCTCAATGAAGACAGGTTTATGCAAGCTGTAAGGGTTTTATTTGGTAGTTTGCCATCAAATTATACCGCTGAGTCCTTATTTGATTCGACAGGGCATGGGCTAATTGATACTTATCTCAGAAATAATGCAGTTGCAGATGCAATAAGCGCTGGGATCAAGCTTTCTTTGTTAAACCAAACCCCATTTCCTTTGTTTGAACAACACCCAGTAAATTCAAGTGCTTTTTCACACATTGGCTATTCAACGATCAATAAAATCCTTGACCTAAAATTTAAATCAGGAAGCGCTTACCGTTATTATAATATACCTATCTTATTATGGGATGAGCTGTATTACTCAACCTCAATGGGTAAGTTTTATAATGAAAATATTCGTGGTCAATACCCAGTTGATAAGTTGGATATTGGAAGTAGGGTTTATTTAAAAATGACAACACTTGAGCCAGTTGCGATAGATGAAAAATAACTTAAATGATAAATGCATCACAATTTAATATAGGTCGCGGACTTATCCCGACAAAGTAAGTACAGAGTTTGAAAGTTTCAAATTGGCGAGTAAAAACAGTTAGCCAAACCGAAAACCTCACGCGCAAGCAAGTTCAGCATCTAAGTGGTTACTTTAACTGCTGAGCTTCAAAAATGATCAAGTAATGGCTAGCGGGGTCACCCATTAGAAAGTTCCGGTTAAGCAGGCTGCTGTGTTTTACAGAGTTGAGTTTCGGAGGAAATAACCTATAGGTTTTTATCTCAGGAGTATTTGTAGAAACCAATAGGATCAGGTCCGGAGGGATCCCTTTAGTTCTACATGAAGATCATTCTAAAAATTAAGACCTGATCTCCATATTAAAAAAGGAAAATTTATGAAGTTAATTAAGATTCACCTATGGTTTTAAGCTCTTTTATGAAGCTTGCATCATCTTTTAACAAAAAGCATTTTGCCAATTGTATCTCAACTTCATGTTTTGTTTTCAATTGAGGTGAATAATTTTTAACCAGCAACGCGACCTGCTGAAACTTATCAGCCGAATAGCTACTCATCTCAACGATTCCACCTGTTATTTTACTAATATCACTAGTAGAAATGTTGTTATCTTTGAAATACCAAAAAAAGCAATTTGCACTAGCAAAATCCATCAGTGGATCTTTACCTTTCTCTGGCATAGATGTGCATGAAAAGCTCAAGGTTAATAATAAAAAGACTCCTATTACCTTAAACTTCGACATCACGATGCTTCCCAAAATAAAACGTTATTTGACTGGCTACCGTAGCCTTTATAAACACATTTATTTCCATCCCATAAATCTGCATGCCCAGTAGCGTCAGACCAGCCATTTACTTCATAAATAATAATGCCCTTACGACCATTAAGCTCTTTTTCATGTATTGCTGGTTTATACATATCTGGATTACCATACTTCTCTGTTAAATACTTAATCAGTACTTTTACTCGAAAAATATACCAGTTTTTATTTTTTCCTGAAGAAACCTGCCCTTCAAATTTTCCATTGGGACCGATAGCTTTGTAGTAAGGGATCTTATGGGTGGAGTCTGAACTATTTAAAGCGAGAGAGATACGTGTTGCGCATGCGTTATTAAAAACACCAATATCATGGTTTAATTCCACCTTACCACCAATTTTTTTAAAAACAGCTGGCGCAGGCAGTGCTGGGTAGTTTTTCTGTAGAGTATTCCATGCAGGTAGATTTATCATAGTTAATTCCTTTTAATTTAGTCTATGTTGTACCCAAATTACATTTTACGAGCTTAAAAAGCAAGCTACAATACATAATTTTATAATTGAGCTACTGTAAATCTAATGGGTAAGTAATCTGGTTTTAAATAATCAAAAACTAATATCAGCTACCATAAACATAACAGTATGCATGAGGGCACTAACTAAATAAGCCGCTATAAAAAATGCAGCAAATGCTGAAACGGCTCCAGCTCCTGTATATCCGGCCTTAGCTTTTTCTACCATTAAAACATAGATACCCAGCCCTATACTCACCTTAAACCACAGCCAGTAATCATTAGTAAATAACGGTATTGCTGCAAAAGCAATGATCGGTACTAGTATTTTACCTTCTTCGTTTTTGTGTAAAAAATAAAAAGCTAAAACAGCAATATATAAAAATGGAGTTACATCACTCATATAAACAACTTCCTTGTAAATATAAAATAAAAATAAATAAACTTTAGCTATTGTACTTATTAATCAGTACTAAGCACTTAATAAAATTGAGTTTAAATAATAAGAACACTTGGTTTTTGAATAAAAAGCTCAAGTAAACACAGCGGCCTGCTTGACCGGAACTTTCTAATGGGTGACCCCTCTGGTTTTTCTATCGCCTAAAGTCATTATTCAAAAAATAATGTAGATAAAAACATTAAAAGTACGCAAAGCATAAAAATTACAAAATACACTTTAAATAGTATCGAGGCTTGAGCTGGCACCTTATTTCTATCACTTAATAAATTATAACGTTTTGCATACCAATCAAATAAAAATACACTGCCATAATGAAGTAAACCATGGAGCGCCATAAAAATATTTAGGGAATAATAGCGGTTTCCTGACTCTAAAATATCTTCAACTGTTCTGAGCTTTTTCCCTTTTAAATAAAAGGCTAAAGGTAAAATAATGATAAAAATGACACCTATACCAATCCCAAATAAAAGTAAGCCAAAAAGTTCGCTATCAATAATCACTTTTCAATCTTCTCATATAAAACCCCTCCCAATTTATCTCCTTTTTCTGAGAAATATTTTCCACCTAAATACCCGCCACCTCCTCCAACAACAATACCGCACCATAGTAAACTTGTTCCTCCAGAGGGTAGACCAAAAAACCAAATGAGTTAAACTTTGACTGCATACATCAAACTATCTCGAAGTTTTTCGAACTGTAAGTTGACCTTATCATCTGCAATTATTAACTTATTTAGCCTGCATACCGTTTGAGATATGGCTGAATAATGTTGAACATTAAAAACAACGGCTAACGCTTTCAAATTTTGCCCTGTTAAATCTTGGCATAACTTTATGGCAAACATACGAGGTAAGTTTTTCTCTCTACGCCCTTTCTTAACCGTTACAATATCATGTGTATCTATACAAAAATATTTAGCTAAGTACGCAACAACATCATCAGTTGAACGCCTCTGAACAACAACGCTTTTTTCGTTGTCTGATTTTGCAATATACTCCTTAACATTCTGAATAAATTCATCGCCGCCCAACACCGAAAATAACTTTTTAGCGCCATAAAAAGCACTTATCTCTTTATTGTTTTCAAATTCAACAAACTGTTTGTACGCAGCATATTTACGCTTTTTTCCTTGAAGCGAAAATATAAAGTCTCGAACTAACCATTTCGGCGTCGCCGCTTTTTTAATGAAGGCTGAGTAGCTAGACCATTTATAGTCAATAAGTTCATCTACTAACGGTGTACTTGTTTCTATTGGGTTACGATGTATATAACGGCTAACATGTAGTAAGTAATTATCAGCATCCACCAGCACCGCCTTGTAGCGACCTCTAAACAACGCACCATCTGTATTGTGTGTTCTATTAAAATATTGCGTATAGAGACCATTAATATGTTTCATGGCTCTACCTAAATTTGCATCAGGGGTTTTTATTAGTAGGTGGTAATGATTGGTCATTAAACAATACGAATGCACTTCAATATTAAAACGAAGGCTTGCTTGCTCAATGCAGTATAAAAAATGCTTAAAATCGTCATCACTCAAAAAGGTATTTTCACGCCCTCTTCCGCGATTCATTACATGATAAAACGCATTTTCATACTCTATTCGCAGCGGTCTAGACATAATAATAAATTCAATGAGCAATAAACTATAAATCTAAACCATTGATGTATGAAGTCAAGATTTGACCCCTTTGGTTTCTTTGGTTTTCTACAAAACGATGACTGAGGGGCAAGCCAAGGGCTTAATTAAGCATCAATGATGCTCAATTAAAACGCTTAAACTCATATGGCGTTCTTTATTCAAGCCACGGTGCGTATTCACACCAATCGACGTCATTACTAGATACGTAGTCATATTTAAATTGAGTTTAAATAATAAGAACACTTGGTTTTTGAATAAAAAGCAATGCGGAGGTAGTGAAAAATCACTTCTTATAAGCAGACTTTGCTAATATCAAGCTGATGTAAAAAGTTAGTAAAGATAACCCAAATAATAATAAAGATACAGACCAACCAAGAGGGCCTGTTTCACATCCATTATTGTATTTACAAGCAATGGTATTCGGATCTAAGATAAATTGATAAGAAAACCATCCTAAAAAGAATGAAAGAGCTAATAAAAGTAAGGCTAATATTATTTTTGATTGTATGGATTTTAACGTTGTTGACCCATTTCTGGATGGATATTTTCTTATCAGATATAAAAGAAAAAAGCATCCAACACCAAAGATTGTTAAGGTTAAACTATATAATATATTAATTATTTTAGGACTAAAAGTTGATATGAAAATTAATAAAGCTGAGATTAATATTATATAGGTTAGTTCTGAACGCATAATTAAGCTTACTCTCTTGCACTGCAAGAAATAATTAATTCGCCACGACTTTGTGAAGTAAGAACAAAATAAACATTCATTTTATTATTATCATTAGTCCTTGGAGCGCTCCTAACGCTAATCGTATCTTTTTTAGATTGTGAAATAGTTATCTTAAAAGAGCTAATCCAGGGGTTTTCTACTCCTGTATGTATAACCGTTGCAGCTGCCGCTTTTACAGTAATTTCATCATTTTTATAAATCAACTTATCATCAATAAGAGCTGTCGAAAGGTTTACCGAATCGCCCTTTAGCATTTTAGGGACGTCTTCAAAGTAATTTTCATTAATAATAGCGCAACCAATTTTATTCATTGGAAACGATTTGGAAGCCGATACATTACTAAATAATATTAATGATATAGATAGAAATATGAACAAAAGTTTCTTTTTCATGTGAATTATCAGACCAATACTGTTAAGGATAAAATATGCCTTTACCGGGGTTTATATCATTAGCAATCTGCCAGCGAAGAATTTTTTCTAACTCCCAACCTTTCCTGCTTATTTCACCAATAGTAGCGTCTTCAATCTCTCGTAAAATCAATCCTAATTTTTCCGTAATACTAAAATACTCGTCAAGTTTATCTAATGAGTATGCTACGGCAAGGCCGATAAATAGAGCTACAGCGAGAGGGGCTGCGGCTATTGTAGTTGTTGTTCCCACAGCAACTGCCGCAACCGCAGCAGCAATACTTGATACACCTACCTTTATCAAGGATACAGCTAAATCGGCAAGTAAATTACTAAGTAGAACCTCATCTTCTAAAAAATGTTGAAGTATTATAATTGGAACTGTAAAAAAGATTGTTAAGCGAGCACCGGAGCGAGCACTCTGAATTATGGCTGAAGTTTTCCCTATAGCCATATCAACAACTCGAGCATTTTTAGCTGTTTTAGTGAATATAGTTTTAAATTCGAGTTTACCTTTAAAAATAATATATTTCTCACCTCGAATATATTTCTCATAAACGCGACCAGTAAAACCTAGATCGCGGATCATTTGAATTAATACTCGACCATCTAAAGCTGCTGATATATTGCCAGCCACGACTCGGCTTGTAGAGGTAGGCTTATCTTTTGTCGCATTCTTGTGTAATTCGATAAGTTCTTTCTCACTTAGTAGATAAAGTGTTTGATGGTTTTTACGGATGGATTCTATTAATTTTTTATTATTCTGGATATCCCTGATTTTTAAACTATTCATACTCAATCCTTGTTGCATATTTACATTCAGTTTGTAATAAACTACCTAAGTTAGATTAAAAAATCAAGAGCTAATAGAAGAGCTAGTAGGGTCAAATCTTGACTTCATACATCAAACTATCTCGCAGTTTTTCTAATTGTAATTTGACCTTACCATCTTCAATTATTAACTTATTTAGCCTACATACCGTTTGGGATATGGCTGAATAATGTTGAACATTAAAAGCAGCGGCTAACGCTTTCAAATTTTGCCCTGTTAAATCTTGGCATAATTTAATAGCAAACATACGTGGCAAGTTTTTCTCTTTTCGCCCTTTCTTAACCGTTACAATATCATGTGTATTTATACAAAAATATTTAGCTAAATAATCGATTACATCATGCGTTGAGCGTTTTTTAATAACAATAGTTCTTTCGCTATCTGGTATTGCTATATACCCTTTTATTTTTTCAATAAATGCGTCACAGCCCAAAACTGAAAGTAACTTTTTAGCGCCATAAAACGTACTTATTTCTTTATTGTTTTCATATTCAACAAACTGTTTGTACGCAGCATATTTGCGCTTTTTTCCTTGAAGCGAAAATATAAAGTCTCGGACTAACCATTTTGGCGTCGCTGTTTTTTTGATGAAAGCTGAATAGCTAGACCATTTATAGTCAATGAGTTCATCTACTAACGGAGTACTTGTTTCTATAGGGTTACGATGTATGTAACGACTAACGTGTAGTAAGTAATTATCAGCATCCACCAGCACCGCCTTATAGCGACCTCTAAACAGTGCACCATCTGTATTGTGTGTTCTATTAAAATATTGCGTATAGAAACCATTAATATGTTTCATGGCTCTGCCTAAATTTGCATCAGGGGTTTTTATTAGTAGGTGGTAATGATTGGTCATTAAACAATACGAATGCACTTCAATATTAAAACGAAGGCTTGCTTGCTCAATGCAGTATAAAAAATGCTTAAAATCGTTATCACTCAAAAAGGTATTTTCACGCCCTCTTCCGCGATTCATTACATGATAAAACGCATTTTCATACTCTATTCGCAGCGGTCTAGACATAATAATAAACTCAATGAGTAATAAACTATAAATCTAGACCATTGATGTATGAAGTCAAGATTTGACCCTGACGAATAGTCTGACCTTGGGCAGATAATTACAACCGCGATGCCCAGAGCTGAATACAAAAGAGTATAAAAAACAAGTAATAA
>NZ_PNDU01000266.1:0-8489 GCF_005886635.1 Pseudoalteromonas sp. S558
GTTTAAACAGAGAAAGTGCACCTAAACCCCGAACGTGAAATCGTCAACGTGGAGAGTGCATAACGTAGTGATCGCGACAACTAGTTTGACAAACACCGATACGCGATTTGCAAGTCGTATGTGTGCCATCAACAGACATTCAAAAGAAAGTGGCAAAAGGCAAGACGCGACCCCATTTTCTGCTCTGGAGTATTAGAATATGAAAGTATATAAATTACGTCCAGATACGAAGTATCGCTTAATGTATCCAGAGTCTACGGTATATCAGTCTGACTTATGGGATTTCCATGGGGATACTTTGGCTGGAAAGCTAATGAATTTTAATGCTCATTTTGAAAAAGACAGCAATGAGCCTATACCCGATATTGCTTATATAGGAATGGCAACATTTGCTTTTAAAGAAGATGTTGCGGAGGAACTTGCTGATATACTTGAGGGTATAGGTGAGCTCCTTCCATTTAGCGTAGATGGACAAACTTGGTACGCTCTAAATGTCACCACGTCAATAGATGCACTAGATGATGAAAACAGCACATACCTTATAAATACAGGGGCCATAAAACTTAATTTAGTCGAATTTGTTTTTTTCAAAGGCAAGCTAACAAATGCTACTACTTTCAAGATCCCACAAGACAATCACACTGAAATATTTTGTTGCGACAATCAAGAAAGTGATGACGATGTACTAAATAACCTGTTCTGCGCAATCCATGGGAAAGGCTATACAGGTATTTCCTTTGAGGAAGTATCAGAAGTTTAGTTCTTACTTTAAAAGGCGTTAACTACGCTCTTTGACTGAAGGTCTAATTGAAAAAGTCTTAACTTAAACTGTCATATTTGATTTTTGGAGCTTGATCAAATCTGACAGTCACTAATTCAAATCGTTAATGGACAGAAACGCGTTAGTGTGCAACTACCTGTGAATAGTATGAAAGTTGGCAAGAACCAACTGATGACACAAAATTAAATGTAGAGCTAGAGTGAATCGTAACCATCTGTATCAAATACTAATAATCACACCAGCCTACAAATAGATTCAGAATATTGAATAGCCCTAAACTTAGCCCTAAACTTGACAGCCATTCTAATTAAACAAATAAAACTGTGCCTAGATTCTAATTGGAAGTCAAAATTTAGATTGGGTGTCTTGTTTATTTTTTAAAAAGCCAATTTCATGAAAATACAGCCAAGTTTAGTTGACTGCTATGTGCCATATGCGGACGATCAGGAGTTATAATGTCTGAAGTCAAGGTTTGACTCCATTCGCTTTATTAGCCATTTATGCTCAGCTTTTCTTGAAGCTCAATGTCGGTAATATTTTTCAATTCGTTTTCAGCTAGGATTTTAACTATATCCTTTCCTTTTCGATATAGTTCGTTTTCCTGCAAGCGAGTGAGAAGCTTGCTATATTTATCTTCGTTAAAAGCTTCATCTGAAATCACAATCAATAACAGTGTATTAGCAGCTTTATTAGTAATCTTAGAATATGCATTTTGTGCATGTAGGTTTCGTAAGAATGCCTCATTTAACCAACCAAAGTTGAACCCTTTGCGGATATACTTAACTTCTATAATATAATCTTTAGCTAGTAATGATTTACCTTCTAAAAATATATCTAATTCAAACCCCGCAATCATCATATTATGACTAACTTTATACTTGTTGCTGTAAATTTTATTCAGTCTATTAAAAACACAAGTCTCAATTTGAGAGTAAGCCCTACGAAAAGAAGCCTGTTGGTTAGGGGAAGTATTAAACTGAACTAAGCCTTCTATTTCCTTACTTTGTTTCTCTTCTATCTCATCTTGGGTTGACTCACGTAGAGCATTTTCCTTAAGTTTAGATTCAATCATAGTTTGCTTATCTAGATGAGATTGGTTTACCTGCCATTTTTTTAAGCCCATATAAATAAAAATCATTCCAACGATTGCTGCAATGGATGAAAACCAAGGTATAAACGTAAATATAAAAGATATTAAAGACTGCCGTTTTTGAATTATATCTTGAGCAACTGGAGTTAATGCTTGAATTTCTGCATGGGTCTTAAAAAGATCAAAGGGCTCTCTTAAAAAAAGCCAAGGGGTTGTAACTGATAGTGTAATTAGAACCACACCTAAAGAGACAATAAATTTATACAGGTCCCCAAACTCAAACTTCATGCATACTCCTTGAAATGCCTAGCGCTTAGCTAACAGGCGCAGAATTCTTTTCTGCGCCCTTGGTGAGCTTTTTGTTAGGCTTAAGTGTTGGCGAACAAGTTTGGGGGGAAAACGAATAATCCCCACTTAACTTTTCAACTACGACTATTTCTTTGTCATTTATCTCTATTACCTTTTGCCCTTTTGATATCTTACACCTAGAGAACTTTTTCGCTTCTAGATTATAGATAAATGCTTTCGTCGTATTTTCTACGAAATTTTTATAAGCAGGCATGGCATGACCACTTATCCCCCAATAAAACCCAAGTATTGAAGGGAAAACAAAAAAACGAACCAAAAACGTTCTGAATGCATAGTCCTCAATTTTTTCAGGGATTATATGCTTTAGACATACATCAGTCTTGAACTGCTCTGCATGCGCAATTATTAGCATATAGAATTGTCCAAAAATTAATATTACTACAAATACAAGATAGGTGAACGCTAATATAAAAAGCGGGACAAGCATTACTGCAACGAGGTTTATTGAATATATAAGCTTCGACGATTCGAATGTAACTATTTCGTTTACTATCTGGGATGAAAGAGCATACGCAAAATTTGTTGCCACAGCATAAATAACTAAAATAAGCCCCTTTCCTATATTTGTCTCCCAGACTTTTTTATAAACAATTAAAATATCAGATGCGACGCCACAAGTAAGAAGTAAGCCAGCCGCTACAAAAACCGAAAAGAATATATCGGAAAAAGGGGTGACGTACCAAAAGGCAGAAATTAAGCCAACAACGAAGCCAAAATAGTAGAACTTTTGACTTCGGTTTAGTTTGCTACAAAGAACCTGATTTTTCTCATAGAACCTTCTAGCCTTTTCTCGAAACCTTCCCAATTAAATTTTCCCTTGTAGTTTAATATTGGGCTAATCGCGCATATTTCTGCTGACTTAGCGTTTATTTATCTATTTTATATAGTTTTAACAAATTACCTAAGGCATTACTATCACAAAGTTTTCTAAAACTTTTAAGTAAAGTTAAATAGAACAATATACGCGCTTCGCTCATTTTCATGAATATATGCGCAAGAGTAGTTTGACCACTCAATTGACTATTATATTACTCAATATCAATGACCGGTTATCGCTCATAACACCCCGTCAGTTAAAATAAACCCATTAGTCAAAACCGTAAGACAAATATAACCAAGTAGAATTTATAAGCCCTGCGTTAAATCTTGCGCCAATGTAGCTGTTGGTTTTTCAATTACACGTACTAGCTCTTTACCATTTTTCTTAACAATAAAAGTAGCGGTGTATTGTAAGTCGTTTGCCTGTGCAATGCCTGCATCGTCTTGCTTGTTGTAGCCAACAGCCACGTATTCAATGCTTGCAAGTTTTACTTTAGACTCTTCAAGTAACTTAATTAGTTTTGGTACTTCGCGCTGACTGTCGTGGCACCACGTGCCAAACAATACAATAAGCTCTTTACCTGCTAATTTTTGCATGAGCGCAATATCTTGCGCCGTTGGCGTAAACGCCTTGTATTGTTCGCTAAATTTATTGTGCTCACTCAGCAGTGCATCCGCTGTAATACCGCCAGAAAACGGAGCCGTATCAGCGCAGGCTATCAGTGGCATTCCCAAAGCGAATAACAAAATTAATTGTTTAAACATAAGGTTACTTTTTTAAAAGGAGTAATGTGACGACTATACCCAATATTGCGCAGTGAGTGAATAGAGCGGTAGTTAATTTTCTTTATCCATGAAGAAGTTCACTTGTGATAAATTAGTTAAATATTCACGCCTTACATTTTTATCTTCTGCCAGCTTATCTAAATCACCAATTAGTGTTACTAGCTTGCTATGAGAATGGCTGCTCGTTCTTTTAAATTCGTCTTGTGTACTATTGCTATTAATGCGCTCTTTTTTATCCATGCTGTAGCTATCTTGGTTTTTTTCAAGCCATATATCGTTGATAAAGCGAATGCTACTTTCGCTAATAGTTTGCTCTTTTAGCGCCATTTTTATCTCATATTGAGATTTCTCGGGATTGAATTGATACGTTTTTTTATCCACATCCGCTTTGTAAGACTGATCAAGCCCTACTAATTCATTATTTTTAACCGCAGTGCCAATGTTATAGCTTTCTTTTTTATCGTAAGTATTTGGGTGACTATCTTGATAATCAAAACGCGTACTGGCATTTTTACTTTGAGTTACACCGCTAAATTTTCCTGATTTTTCTTGCTCTGTTGCTTGGCTTAACTCAATATTACTTTTTGGCTGATAATCTCCACGATCCATAGCAAAAGAAAACGCTACATCAAAATCGGCTAACTTAGAAATACCTTCACCCAATGTATTTTTTTCGCTACTGCCAAGTCCTTGATAACGCGGATCGTTTGTTATCATGTTATCGACCAAATCCGAAACTAACTCGCGACCATTAGTAAATTGCTGCGACGCAACCGACTCAATACGACTATAACGCTCAGCCGCAGAAGACATGCTAGTAAACGCATCTTTAAATAAAGCAAAACCTTGCTTCATTTTTTCATCGCCCTTGTGACCAAATGCCGAGTCGTTGGTCTCATCAAAGCTATTGCGCCGGCTGTCTTCTAAACTTTTATCTAAAGTGGTGATATATTGCTGCATTTGGTTTATGTCTTGCCCTCCAAAGGTAGACATATCTAACGTAAAATCGACTTCGTTTTGCCCACTTTCTAATTTGTATACAAGCGCTTGCTGATTGGATGCTGCGTCAATGTTATAGCTCAAATTAAGATTGTTTTCTGAGGGTAGAATAGTTTCCCCGTCAGTTGTTGAAAAAGACACATCAAAACCAGATAACTGTTGATGATTAAAACCGGTTAAAAAATCGAGGCTTATATCAGTTTGATTTAAAGGCACGTAACTACTGTGCGAGCTTTGTTTAGTCTTAAAAAACTCATCCGCCATTTCACCTACACCCGAAAGTACCTGAGTTAATGCCTGATGTTCAGCCTTGGATAAATCCCCATTCACTTCGTAACTTAAGCTAAAGTCATCGGTCGCTTCACCGGTGTTTTCATCGTAACCTTGCGCAGAGTTAAAAGTGATATTGATAACATCACCTTCTTTTGTTTTTACCGATAATTCAAATAGGTAATTGTCACTATTTTCGTAATTTTTGCGGTTCAAGTCTTCCATAAAAGGATTAAGCGAGCGCTCAACACGTTGTTGACTCGAAGCTAAAAACGTCTGTTGCTTATGCCCAAGTTGTCCTAAATTCGACAAAATAGCGCTTGTACTGGCATACGCACCTTGAATATTTTTTACCGATGTATTTAAGCGTTCAATTAACTTAGTGCTATTTTCGTTATTCAATAAGCCTTCTTGCTGAGAGCTTATGACTGTGCGTAAGGCGAGTTCTTCATCGGAGAGTTTATAATTTAAAATGCTAGGTGTGCTTGAAATAGTCAATAACGAGGTTAGTTGCTGATTAAGAACTTGCCCTACTTTTTCATCGCTAAACTGCCCAAGCAGTTCATCGGTGATTTTTTGGGCATTTGCTTCTAAATTGGCAGTGGCTTGTAAGCTAGTAGGTGGTGTTGTTTGATTTGCATTATTGACGGATTGGGCAAGCAAGGTACTTAAGTTAGCATGACTGCCAAGTATATTATTAACCATGATTATCCTTAATCGCTAAGCCCTATTAAACAATATATCGGTCGATTAGCTAAAACCTTTAGGTAAAATGTTTAGCTAAAGGTAGTTATTTAAATATATAAATTTAAGGTCACGTTATTTGCACAGCGCTATCGGATGTATTTTTGTGACCTATTGATAAAAAGGCTAAATTTCTGTTAGACCCCAAACGACTGCTACAAACGTCGTTAATGCCATTAATATAAAGTAAATAATACCGACAAAGCCATAAGTAAAAAACGCTGATATATAACCTTGTTTGTAAATACGTTTTTGCATAACAAACAAGTAAATAGGTACCCATATCAGTAAAGCAAAGCCAATGAATCCTAAAATACTGGCCGCAGCAGTAGCACCCCACTTCCCAGCGCTATAACATGGTCATGTGTTACATCCAAAATATCGATTGATAAAAAGCTAATAAAAATAAAGCTATGGCTATGCAGTGCCACTGTTAAATGTTCCATATAAAGGCGCTTTGAAAAGATGAAAACCACCTTCAATAACAAGGCAAATAGAGGTAAAAGTACAAACATAAATTGCGGGAGTTTGCCTAATACTTCATTGTTCAAACGATTTGTGTTTGTGGTAAAGGTTTTTTTGCTTTTTCTGCTAATTTTTTTGCAGAACCATCGAGCTTTTTTTATTACTTTCACCTGATAAAAAATCAAATGATAAACTACTATCAGCATTGTTTGAAATAGTTAGAATGAGTGTCATCATAACTTTAGTTAATGCACCACCTCTGCGCTAAATCGGTCTCGACCTTTCCAATAATTACACTCAGGACAATAGCAACCTACAGCATAATCAATTCCTTCTTCATGGGGGCAACCTATTACTTCTTGGATCATGCTAACGGATTTAGCTCCGTTTACATCAATGAAATTCAGTATTTCATTCATAACCAGTTCTGATTTTCTCAAGTCTGTTGAAGAAAACCACTTTTTCATTGGTTCTGCGGCTGCACCTTCATGCATTATAATTGCGCATACTGCTTTTGATGCAAGATCACGGTTTGGACCATAAAAAGCTATCGTTGCTATAGGGTAACCTTTATTACCTTTACGAGTCTTTTTGATTAGTAATTTCTTATTCTTGCCTTGAGCCATTTAGATACTCCAACATAAAAATATAACAAGCCTGTAGCATAACTCGCTTTTTATTTGTCTTTTTTGAAAAATAAACCATAGCTGAATTTTTATTTTGCTTCAATCGGGTACCGTATTTTTTAGCAGAAGGTAAAAAGAGTTTAGTGTTGTTTTGAGTGGCATTTTGGGAGGGTTCACTGATGTTTTAGTCGTTTATTCTAAGTGATAAAGTCCTACCCTTAATCAGTGCATAGTGCTTGCAGTTTTTCACTATTATGAACAAGGCAATACAGTTGCCATTGTACGTTCACCTTATCTTAACCCCAAAAGAATTAGAATGGGTGTCATGCTAATTCTTTTCAAGTTTGTTTAATAAAAATGGCTGTCTGCTTAATTCCCTGTATGTGCAGTGGTATATGTTTTACCACGTCACTTAGTACTCACCATACTCTGCAATTTGATTGCAGATATTTAAAGTCGATTTGCCATAGGCTCAATCACCTTCTAACATTAATACTCTATTTGTTCTTTGGTATTATTTAATAATCGGCTATGGGATTTGATATACATGATAAAAATTAATGAACAAATATTAACAGATATAAACAGAAATTTTATTATCCCACCAAAACCGCAAATACTCAGTGATTTACAAAATTTAGCGGCACTAGAGGATGCCTCTATTGCTAATGCAGCAGATGTTGTTGTTAAAGACTTGGCGATTTCATCAGCGATACTAAAAATCATAAATTCCCCTGCCTATGGTCTATCTCGCACGGTGTCAGATATTAAGCAAGCCGTTATGTTTCTTGGTTGGGATGGTGTTAACGCGCTAGTACAAGGGCTTAAATTAAAGGATATGTTCGCTGCAAAAAATAGTTGTATCAGTTTAGACCGATTTTGGGACTCTTCAACAGAAATAGCTAACGTGAATATGATGATTGGTCAGCGATTTAAGAAGCAAATAGCCATTGAATCTTTGTATACCTTAGGGCTTTTTCATGATTGTGGTGTGCCGCCAATGGCAGTTAAATACGACAGCTACTTAAAAGCACTTCATTTATCTAACCAATCTAGTAAAGAAAGTATCACAGAGATTGAAGAGCGTTTATACAATACAAACCATGCGATTGTTGGGTATTATTTCGCAAACAGTTGGCACTTACCAAAAGAGATGTGTAAATTAATACTTAATCATCATGACTTGAGTCTTTTAGACGATGTTACAGACAGTGATATGCAAATTAGCTTTGCAATTCTTAAGATGTCAGAGAATTTAGTAAACTTGGTTAAGCGGGGGACCCATTTAGCTGAATGGAATACAATAGAGGTGAAAGCTCTCGATATTTTGCATATGAATGATGATGAGTATATTGATCTACAAGAAGATGTTATTGATTATTTAAACAGCGAGCACTAGGGGCTGTTGAACTTTCGTGATTAATTTTGCAGCAGACTATTTGATATTTAAGCAAGGCAGAGCCTATGTCGTGTGGTTATTCCACATAAATAGGCGATAACGCAGCATAAATGCCAAACATGCGCTGCCCTTTGGGTTCTT
>NZ_PNDU01000267.1:0-3881 GCF_005886635.1 Pseudoalteromonas sp. S558
ACAAAAGGGATTAACATTGCGCTAGGCAATGCCTATTTAGCGTCACAAGGTTTGGTGTCATTGAGAGATATTTAGATCGGTATTCATTACGGGAAATGAATCGGCTATTGCACTTCCTGTTAATAAAAAGCGCATGATGAGTGTGCTGGAGGTTAGAGACCTTCGGCTACCCGATTAGTTGTTTGACCGAACCACACAGCTATTTATCTTCACCAGAATCCTTAATATCATTTAACATATCTTGATAATCATCTTCTGTGTTAGGACCAATCACACATGGGTCTTTTGGATGATCTTTATCTAGAGCTTTCTCGGATTTTTTATGTACTCCGCTTTGCTCGCGCATAGATTCAATATTATCTTCTAGTATTTTCATTGCTTCTTTTCTATTCATTTAGTTAACCTCAGTTGTAATATTCAATTTTTTTCCTAGCTTTATAGTCTGAACGCTCATAAACTTCAACAAGCTTACTGATTCACCGGATTACTAATTAAACAGGACATATCAATTAAACAGAAAACACAATTACACGGGCATCTATACTAAATTTTGTTTAATGAGTGATGCTTGGGTAAAGATGTAAAAGGAGATGAACTTTTAGCTTAAAAAGCAAATTAACAGCACAATATTATTTGTACAATTAAAGTGGCTGTCTAGTTAAATTCATTTCAGTTTATATTCACGTCGAACTTCATCGATTAAACGATGCCTAGAGCTCTTAAGTCGCTCATGTGGTGCAAACATAGAGCTAGATTTATCTAATAAATTAACCGCTTTAGTTAATTGTTCAAGATCTATTTTTTCTTTATTTAGTTCTAAAGTTTCACTAATCTGCAATACAGCTAACTCTTTACCTGCTATATCTTCAGGAAGTCCAGACTTTGTACATAAACCATAAATGCCGTTTAAAAAATGGCCCCATTCTTCTTCAATATGTAATTCAAGCTTTGAATTAACTTTTGCATTATTAGAAGTAAACCCAGCTTCTTTTAACTCTGATACTGACTTGGAATACCTTTGGGTAAAAATAGGGAAAACATCTTGAAGATTAGCGGTTACCTTAAGCATATCAATCCATGATAAATATCCTTTAGCATAATATTCAATTTCGTTTTGGTTATTAAATTCACCAAAGAATGAATCGCTAGAATAATTTAACGATAATTTATATGAACAGGTTGGCATCACTTTTTTTTCTTGAAAATAAGAAAGCTCAGCTTCACTAATTTTGGTTAAATTAAGTAATTGTTGTTTAGTATAATAGTTTTCATTTAGGTAATTGATAAGATCCATTTACGTGGATACTCCTTGAAAGCTCTAACAAGCTTGTGAATTAACGCGTTTTTATTTATAAACGAACCAATTAGAGTGGCTGTCTAGTTTATTTTCTATTCATTAGGGGAGATGAACCGCCCATTGTATTTTCTGTTAATAAAAAGCACATGATAGGTGGTGTAGGGGCTGGAGGTTAGAGCTCTCCAGCTACCCGATTAGCCTTTTTGATTATTGATATCATCAATATAAATTTGTTGGAATTTTTCCCAATCATATAACGCTTCAGGGTTGAAGTCTTGCCCTTCAGGCCACTCTAGATTCCCGCCATCATTCAAAGACACCAGCTTAAAGTAATCAATGTTTTTTAAATTTTCCATCCAGCCAAAGCCTATGACTGGTTCGAAATCTATAGTTTGAACCTTGTTATCGGCAAAAGTAATTTTAATAGTGTAGTCACTAACAATTTCAAAACTTGTAATTGTCATTGAATCTAGAGAAGTCATATTATACAGCCCTATTTAAGTGGATCTATTTTAAAGAAGCTTGGTGTACCTGATGTAGTATTCAGTCTCGACCAATTTCACGATACATATATATTACAATTCCAAAAAACCTACATAACTCAGGCATTCAATTTTCCTTAATATTAATTATGATTAAAAGGCTAACAATTTATAGTGCGCTCATTGCGCATATTTGTGCCGATGAAACGCTCACTTTCTACTTTATATAGTTTTAACAAATTACCTAAGATATTACTATCACCAAGTTTTCTATTATCTTTGGGCAAAACTAAATGAAGCAATATGCGCGCCTCATTCATTTTTGTGAATATGCAAGCGACAGTTTGACTATTCAATTAGTTATTATATTTTGACAATACCAATGTTTGCTTATAGCTCATAGTCGCCTATCAGATGAACTTTAAACCAAGTCCTAATGACTGTAAGCGTTGGTACGAGCTGCTACATTTTAATACCTTCTTCATAGTTTGTTCATACGTGTATTTGCATACTCCTGCTAAATTCTTATTGAATAGGTAACATCATGACTTTAACTAAATCACTTTTAAGCGCAACTGTATTAGCTGTATTGCTTTCTGGTTGTGAAATGAATAACGCAGGTAAAGGCGCTGCAATTGGCGCTGCCGCAGGTGGCGTATTAGGTAAAGCTACGAGTAACCATAAAGATAAACGCTTTTTTATTGGTGCAGCAATAGGAGCACTTGCGGGCGCAGCTGTTGGCGACTACATGGATAAGCAAGAAGAAGCATTTCGTGATGAACTAGCGGGTTCGGGCGTTGAAGTTGTGCGTGAGGGCGACAACTTACGTTTGGTTATGCCATCAAATATTACCTTTGCGACGGATCAATCGTATATTTCATCAGGTTTTAACGACACGTTAAACGCGATTGCTAACGTTATGAATAAGTATGAAAAAACCTACCTTAGTGTTGAAGGCCATACCGATAGCACAGGTAAAGATAGCTACAACATGAACTTGTCGCGCGAGCGTGCACAAAGTGTAAAAGATTATTTAGTGAATCAACAAATTATGGCGGCACGTATTAGCACTAAAGGCTATGGCGAAACACGTCCAATTGCGACTAACGATAGTGCAAATGGTCGTGCTCAAAATCGTCGTGTAGAAATTCAAATAGTGCCTAATACACAAGGTTAATAGCAAAAACCGCGCAAATGCGCGGTTTTGTTTATTTAATGGCACTTTTAAATCGGTTAGCTGTCATAACTAGTTCTTTCACAGGGACATGTTTATGGCAAAGTGGCGTTCGACAATTATTTTATCGATACTTTTACATGGATTATTGTTGTTTTTTTTAGCAACTTTAAAGGTACCTGAAATAAAACAGCCGCAATCACTGCCAATTAAAGCCTATATGGTGAGTGTGCCAGCCAAAATTAAAGCAACACAGCAAGCGCTTCAACAGAGTGTTAATAAAAGTGTGCGCATAGAAAAAAAGCCAAGTGAGCCGGTAAATAAAACAGTATTAAAATCAGTAAGCTCCTCTAGTAAGAAAACAGAAAAAGCGGCTGAACCGGTAAACTCCACTATAACAAGCTCCATCACAATAAACGCCCACTCTGCAGCATTAACGCCATATAAAAAAATCGACTTACAAAAAGGCCTTAATCGTATTTTACAGCAACAAATGGGATCTTTACCTGCTGGTACAACCTCAGCTGGTAAAACAGCTGATGAATACGCCACGGTAAACAGGATCACAGTTCCAAAAGTACACTCTGCAACGGTAAAGCCACTATTACAAATAGAGCAGCAAAGTATGCAATTTACTACCTATCGCAAAGGTGATACTTGTTTTAAAAAGGTGTTTATTGGCGCAGGGGTGATGCCAAAAAATGACTTACCAGATAGTTATTTAACCGCAGGGCAATTGTGCGGTAAAACTAAGTTAACAGAGGCTTATGATGCTGCAATGAACAAATGGCTTAGCAAAAAGTAGCAGCAAAGCCGCTGCTACTTTAATTTATTTAACCTAGCCTATTGCAAGTAAATTCAACGCAGTTAGCGCTGATAATAGCTGCTCGAGATAGATTTATTATCCAGAGTTCAGGTTATTTAATTA
>NZ_PNDU01000268.1:0-2982 GCF_005886635.1 Pseudoalteromonas sp. S558
GTTTTCACACTGATAAAAGCCTAGTACCTAGTTCGCCAAACTGCAAAAATTAGGGTGGGTGTCTAGTTTATTGTTTGATAGGTTTAATTTTCTCTAATGCATTAATAATGACTTTATTCGGAATTAAATTATGAACAGAAATAAAATGTAAAATTGCAGAGCTAACAATTAAATCTGACTCCCCATTAGGTATTCTAAATTCATAACTTGAAAACTTTTTACCAGTAGACTTTAAAGTCATAAATTCATTACAAATATGACAAATCTCTACATGTCTGAGCTTATTAATAATTTCTACATTAGTTAAAGCTAACGTAAACCATTCGAAAAAAGCATCTTTCTCTTCTTCACTTTGAAAGTGCTCAACCATTTGTAACAAATCAACACAAATATCATTTTTTTTATAAAACATCATCGCTCTCAGTTATATGAAATCATAAATCCTCAATTGCATCTTTAATTTCGTTATAAAAAAAGTCCCCAAAACTCTCAGCCACTATGCTTACTTCTTTATCTCTTTTATATGACAAACTGGTTTCTACAACAGGAAAAACAGAATTAGCACCAGATAAGTCCATACTAAATAATGGACCATAACCTGAAGACTTAACGTATACCATTGATTGGGAAATATCTCCTAGCTCTCTGGCTGACTCTGTCGCAAAAATAACACAAGGAATTGCACCTGCATTTAGCCCAAATTGTGTTAACCCATAGAATCTTTCACCATAGAAAGATAAAGTCCCAAACTTTTTTAAAAAATATTTATAATCTTCAGGAAATCGAATATCTAACCTAGCCTCAGCTTCAGAAATTAAATTATCAGAAACCCCCCCTGTAGTTGATATTATTTCTTTTGACTCCTGCATCATACTTAATGCTAAATTAATTTTTTCTATTGTCATATGTACCTCATCCAAAATCCTTTGATCGATTTTTCCAATACTTTCTCTTCCATCTATTGAATGGTTTACGATTCATAGACGGTGGAGCACTACTATAAGCGTGACGTTGGCCACTTTTATCTTTATAAGATTTATCATATTGATTAGTATAAATATGAAGAAACCTATCATTTTCACTATGGAATGTAGAATTCAATTCAGCCATAGAACCAGGCTCATCCTGCGTAACATGGTGTAAATTGATTTCTTTTCCATCGTACCCAATCGGAGCATTTCCACTAGCCATTAATTCTATATTGCTTTGCCCAGATTTATCAATATAGTTTGGATCGAACAAGTCATCTCTTTGGTAAACAACTCTGTCTTCGACAATTTTTTTATTCCACTTTTTAGTTTGTTTTTTGTCTGGAAAAATTTCGACTCGGCTACCTTTATCTACAGGACCTCGATTAGAATCACTACTACTATCGTCAGGTAAGTCTTCCCAAGTTCCGTCTTCTTGCAATTGATAAAATTTATTTGATTCTTTTTTGAAAATACCCTCAGTATGGTGAATCACATTTTCGTTTTCATGCCCAAATATTGAAGCACATGCAGCCCAATGGCAATCCCCTACATTTTCGGCTAAAAGTTCTGATATATCTGTTGGTTTAGAAACTTGAATTGAACTATCAAGAAGCTCTATATCTCCAGGGTTATCAAGTAAAACATACCCGGGAATAACATCACCAGCAACATATACCTTTTTATATACATCGCTATTTAAAGACCCGCCACTTTCTATTAATTGCCCAAGATCATCCGTTATTGTCGCTCCATTAAACGCATATACCGTTAGAGTACTTCCCACAGGGACTATTGCAGATTTAGTCTCATCAATAATGCCATGGCCAGCAAAAGCAACCCTTTTAGCACCTCCGTCCTTACAACTCAACCCAAACGGATCCACCCAGTTAACCGGATTAGGCGCATATTGATAGTGGTTAATTCCACCCACTAGGCCAATTGGATCTTGGTTTATAAACCGTTGTTGTTTGGGGCTGTAGTAGCGGTAGCGGTTGTAATGTAAGCCGCTTTCCTCATCTAAATATTGCCCCTGAAAACGAATTGGCTGAGTGAAAGAGTCTTCTTTATTTGATTCTGCTTTTAACTCTTCATAACCATACACATCGGCTTGGTTTTCCCATACAACTTCTGCTTTGTTGTTGGTTACAAAGCGTGGGGTATTAAGCTGGTCTAGGTGGTAGTAGTACACCTCACCTTGTTTAATCAGCGCAACGGGGTGAAATTGATTTGGCAGGTTGATATACCAGGTATATTCACCGTGTTGGCATTCGCCGATTAACTGGTCGTTATCCCAAATGTAGTCAATTTTACCGTGTTCGGTGTGCTTAGCTATACGACGACCTAATGGGTCGTAGTCGTATTGGGTGAGCGTGCCGTTGTTGTTAAAACAGCTTAACTGGTTAAATGCGTTGTATTCGCGGCGGGTTTTTATGCCTTTGCCGGTTTCGCGTATTTGATTACCAAACTCGTCGTAGTAAAAGTCGCTGTCGCCAAAGTGAGTTAAACGGTCTGCGTCGGTGGCACTGCTTATTATAGTATTGTTAGTGTTGTTAGTGCCTTCATTGCTTACTGCCGTGTCAGCATTATTACTAGGTGCTAAATTATTTGATGCTAAATCGCTGTATTCATTATGCGTGGCGCGTGTTAAATCAATAGAAGAGCTAGCTGTATGCTCATTATTGGCAGCATTATGTTTTGTACTCTGCTCGCGGCTTATTGTATTACTAGTATCTGTATCGCTGGTGTCTGCATCGCTTTTGCTTGATTGCACTGCTTGGCTTTGCGGGTTACCAAAGCTATCCCACTGGTATTGGGTGATTTTATTGTTCTGCTCGCCTGCTAAAGTTTGTTGAATTAACTGACCCAAGCTGTTGTACTCAAAATTAGTATTGTGGCTGCTTACACCTTCGTTTTTACGGGCAATCAGCTGGTTGATGCTGTCGTAATTGTACGTACAGGTATCGAATAGTGCTTGTGCTGGGTGTGGAAGCTGTTGCTGTATTAAGAGCTT
>NZ_PNDU01000269.1:0-2209 GCF_005886635.1 Pseudoalteromonas sp. S558
TATGTTTAGCTGATACTCAAGTTCTTTTAAAGCCTTTGATACCGCCGGTTGACTTATAAACAGCGTTTCAGCTGCGGCCGAAAAGCTACCTAGTTTAGCAACCGTATGAAACACCCGAAGTGCATGCAAGTTCATTGTGCCTCTCAAATTACATAACTTTAAGTTATCAAATCATGATTTTAATGTATTAGAGTTATATTTTGCGCTTTATTATAATGAAGTCAATTAATAACAATGACTTTATGAAGGGATGATTATGCTTAGTAAAATTAAAAAGATAGCACAGTATTTTAGTGTTAATACTAAGCAATACAACGATTCGCGTTGGTGGTTAGGAATGCTGCGTTATTGTTTTAGCGGGGGCTGCTGTTGCCCTTAGTAAATTGCAGGTAATGCAAATAAACAGGACACCCACCCTAATTTTTGCAGTCTGGCAAACACCAAATTAAGTCTATAATGAATTAGGTGGTGCACTTCCAATTAGAATCTAGGGTGCCACAAAATTTACTTTTAAATTAGAAGATAATCGCAAAATGAGTTAGCTAAACAGCGATACAATTTAGGGGGACGATAATGAACAGACATTTTATTGGGTGTTTCTTTTTTTTAATTGCCATTGTATTGATGGTAATTACAGAAATTTACTTAACCCTCATATTTAAAGAGTTTATTTTAGCTGGTAAAGGTCTTAGCGTTTATGGGGTGTTATTGTATTTTGTTGTGATGATAGTTAGTTCCCTTTTATGGCTACTGTCCTATCGCATTAGCAAAAACCGAGCTCAAGCCGCTATTTTTTGGTTTGTGGCATTAGCGCTCACTCCTATTGCTGTATTTCAGCCTACATGGTGGTCTGCTTCACTTATGAATTAGCTCTCAAATTTAGCTCGTAACACATAGGTTGTTTATAGAAGTGCAATATCACACTCTCAACTGCGGTATTTTCAACCAAACCGTAATGGGGGTTTACAAAATTACAGTGTAATTATTGCAGGCTCTTTATATAAAGGCATACCGCCTCTAAAATTCTAAACAGCTTGTATATGTTTTATGCCACAATCAGCATAGTTAAATTCACTTTAAGTTAGCCGCTCGCTTAGTCACTTTGTTAAGCCAAGCTTGTCTGTTGTCAATTTTAGAGTTAATAACCGGACCAAAGTATGTTGAACACGTATTTTTAATTCCAGAGAAGTTTAAAATACAGTGCTTTAACTGTTTATGTATGGCATTACCTTGGATATATTTATACCAAAATACAGGAGTATCAAGGGTGAAAATGAGTTCAGAAGTGCGCCCTTTTAATAGCTTTTCAGGAATTGATTTACCCTTTACATATTTAAATGCAAACCCAGGTAAGAACGTTCTATCAATAACACCTTTGAATTTTGCTGGCATTGCTCCCCACCAAACAGGGCTTACAATAACTAGATGATCTGCCCATCGGATTTTATTTTGCAAGTCGACTAAATCAGCTTCTAAGTTAGTGACTCGATCATAACCTTCGTCTAAATTTATTTTGAAATTTAGCTCACCTATATTGATTTTCTCAACGTTATGTTTATTTTTAGCCGCTAATGCGTATTGTTCTGCTAAAGACCTACACAAACTTGTCGACTTAGGGTTTGCATTGATAATTAAAATTTTTTTCATAAACTTATATATCCTTGTTGAGTAGGATATGCAGTTTAAACTCTTACCTAAAGGTTAGAGTCAAGCTCCTGAATACAAATATCAATCGAAATTTTGTATTCTTTAATACGCTGCTTTTGTAATTCCAATTCTTTGATTTTTTCTTCAACCTGCCATTGTTTTTCAATCAAGTAGCTACTCACTAATTTCCAATCAAAATCTTCCTGACTACCTCTTAAAGTAACCATATCGGCAAGTGTAATACCTAGAGTTTGGGCTTCTTTAATCATTTTGATTTGGCTTATATTATTTTGGTTATAAATACGGTATTTCCCTGTTCTAGAGACTTTCATTAACCCAAGCTCTTCATATAACCTAATTGCTCTTCGGTGTTTGTCAAACTAGTTGTCGCGATCACTACGTTATGCACTCTCCACGTTGACGATTTCACGTTCGGGGTTTAGGTGCACTTTCTCTGGTAAATCCCAGTTGCGGATGTCACCACTCCAGCGCTCAGGCGTTTGCTCCTTAGCACGTTGATACACTTCTTTTCACTTTGCCAACACTTCACTTGCCACCCAAC
>NZ_PNDU01000027.1:0-59250 GCF_005886635.1 Pseudoalteromonas sp. S558
ATTATAGCGATAAGAAAATAGCGCAATAACAAGGCTAAAATTATGATACATAGTTGTTCTATATAAATAATTTTTAACGTCGTTAGTGAGTTATTTAATACGCTAGAATGATCATGTTTTTAATAAAATTGGTATTATAAACCCAGCTATAGGCTGGGTTTTTACGTTTAGCCATAAGGGCATTATGTTGTATCTCACGTTATTTATTAGTGCGTTTATCTCTGCCACATTACTGCCCAGCTCTTCTGAGGTGATCATGGTGGGGATGATTACTCAAGGTGAAGTTAATTTATGGCTTATGTGGTGCGTAGCAACATTTGGCAATGTACTCGGGAGTTGCGTTAATTATTGGTTGGGTACGCAGGTGCTGCGATTTAAAGATAAAAAGTGGTTTCCGGTGTCTGAAAGCGGCCTTGAAAGCGCACAAAAGCAATTTAATAAATACGGTGTCTATAGTTTATTATTTGCTTGGTTACCGATAGTAGGAGATCCGCTAACGGTGATCGGAGGCATATTTAAAGTACGATTTAGTCTTTTTTTATTATTAGTAACACTAGGCAAAGGCGCGCGCTATTTAGCGGTTATCGCCCTTGCCGTTGGATTCGAACAACTCATTTAGATACAAAAGTTACTTCGCCCAATCAAGCGTAAGCGATACTGAATCAGCAAAACGCAATGCATGTGGTTTATCAACACGGGCTTTTGCGTAATGAACACTTGGGTGGGTATGGCAAACAGCAAGAATTTCGGCAACTAATTTTTCCAGCAATAAAAAGTGTCCTTGCTCTACTAAACTAATTACTTCTTTTGTGATCACTTTATAATTAAGTGCTTGCTCTACTTCATCGTTTTTACAGGCATCATCTGCAGGGTAGTGGATCTCTAAGTTTATCACTACGTCTTGCTTTTTTTCACGTTCTTCTTGATTAAAGCCGATAAAAGTACGTAGGCGTAAATTAGTAACGTTAATAATTGCATTAGCCATAGGTTAACCCTTTATAAGCTGCAAAAATTCGTTACGCGTTTTAGGATCACTTCTAAAGTTACCTAGCATTACTGACGTTCGCATACTTGAATTTTGTTTTTCTACACCACGCATCATCATACACATGTGCTTTGCTTCAACAATAACACCGACACCTTTAGCGCCAGTAACTTCTTCAACTGCTTTAGCTATTTGATGCGTTAGTTGTTCTTGAATTTGAAAACGGCGTGAAAACATATCAACAATACGAGCAAATTTAGACAAGCCTAATACTTTACCGTTTGGGATATAAGCAATATGGCAACGGCCAATAAAAGGCAGCAAATGATGCTCACACATAGAGTACAGCTCTATATCTTGCACTAAAACCATATCGTCAGCATCAGACGTAAACACTGCTTTATTGGTTATCTCATCAAGCGTTTGGCGATATCCTTGGGTTAAATACTCCATTGCTTTTGCTGCGCGCTTTGGCGTATCAAGTAAACCTTCGCGGTTAACGTCTTCGCCTACTGCGGTGATTATTTTTTGGTAACTTTCTTTTAATTCATTATGCATAAATATCTCATTTTATTTAGCTTATTTACTTTAAGTGACGACCACCATCAATAGGCAAAGAGCGCCCGGTGATGTAATGGCTTTGCAGTAGTAAATCAATGCTATTGATAATTTCTTGGCATCCTGGTTCAATGCCCATTAATGATTTTTTTAGGGTTTTTGCGCGGTATTGCTCATCGTCATGCTCATTAAAAATAATGAGTGATGGAGCCACCGAGTTTACTTTTATATTTGGCGCATATTTAGCGCTGAACGATTTAGTTAGGTTTTCAAGAGCTGCTTTACTTGCCGCGTAAGCTAAATGCTTAGGGCTGCCTGTTTCAACTACGTAGTCAGTAAGGTGAATGATATCGGCCGGAGTCTCCGTTACCTTTTGGTGCGCTAAAAGAAGTTCTGCGCACATCATATTAATTAAATACGGTGTTTTAGCGTGTATACGCATCATGTTGTCAAACAGTTCGGCATAGTCAGGATTATTACTTTCACAATCCCAGCTTGATGCATTATGCACAATTGCGCGTAATGACCGCGTGCGTGTATTAAGCGTCTCTATAAATGTATTAATTCCTGCATCGGTACTAAAGTCAGCATAAATACACACCACACCTTGCTGCTCGAGTTTATCAACCGCATCATGGCGAGTACGGTATGTAATTATAACGTCTTGTCCTTGGGCTATATAATGCTGAGCTAGCGCTAAACCAATACGTTGGCCTGCGCCGGTAATTAAAATGGGCGATGTCATATAATGCAGTGTTCTCTTTGGCGGGTAATTAATAAATATTAGCGTGTTAATTTAATAAAATATACGCAGTCTCTTGATCTGTCGATCAAAAAAGCAATTAATCGCACCGAGCGCTAATTGCTTTATTTTATTAGTTGAACATTAATCGTAAATTGTCGGAATCGGTTGACGTTTATGTTGCGTTCGCTGATAGATGCTAACAAGTTTTTCTTCAACATCTTCAGATATTGATTTACCTTCTAAAAAGTCATCAATTTGCTCATAGCTTAAACCAAGAGCTTCTTCATCTGTAAGTCCAGGGCGATCACTTTCTAAATCAGCAGTTGGGACTTTATTAACTAGCAAATCAGGTGCACCCAATGCTGTTGCAAGTGCACGCACCTGACGTTTAGATAAACCAAAAAGCGGCGCTAAATCGCATGCACCGTCACCAAATTTTGTATAAAAACCAGTAATGTTTTCAGCACTGTGATCAGTACCTACGACTAAGCCTTGGCAAAAACCTGCAATTTCGTACTGAGCAACCATACGTTGGCGTGCTTTAACATTACCTTTAATAAAGTCGATTTGCGCTTGATCGGGTAGTGTTTCACCACAGCCAATTACAGCCGCTATAGCTTGCTCATGAAGAGCATCGGCTGCTGGCTGAACATTTACCGTCATACGTTTGCTTGGTTGAATAAAATCAACCGCCATTTGCGCTTCGTCTTCATCGGCTTGTACGCCATAAGGTAGGCGTACTGCTATAAATTGGTACTTGTGAGTGTTTTGTTCTTTATTCAGTTCGTTTACGGCTAATTGGCATAAACGGCCACAGGTTGATGAGTCAACACCGCCGCTAATCCCAAGTACTAACGATCGCGAATAAGCTGCTACTAAACGTGTTTTAATAAAACCTACTCGACGAGTTATTTCAGCATTTACATCAATCGTTGGCTGAACCTTCATTTCAGCCATAATTTCGGCGCGCATTGCCAGCTCCTTATTGTTAAATCAGTTTATACGCAATAAATTTATTATGTGACTTAGCGTATTTTAGTTAAAGCCCTAAATGATCTTTTATTTGGCGAAGCTCTGCTTTTAATTCGTCTATTTCTGCAAGTAGCTCGTCTAATTCATTATTTTTAAGCGTATCAACTCTTCGTATTGTCTCATTAGTTGTTAAGTTCGATGCTTGATCACCAAATAAATGTACGTAACGACTATCACGTTTACCAGGCTCACGGTCTAGTTTATTTACGTAATCATTTTTTATAAGTTCATTTAACGCGTTTTCTACTTCGTTTACGTTACTAAAATCGGCGAGTCTATTACTGCGGGTTCTTAACTCCCCAGGGGTCTGTGCACCACGTAAAAGTAATAAACAAATTATCGCACGTTGTTGCTCAGAAAATTGCAGATTACTAAACTCGGTATTACAAAAACGGTGGTCGTATTTATTTACGCGACCAGAAAGCCCTTCATCTATTGTAACCAAGCGCATTTCAATTAGTTCGTTGAGTGCATTTTGTACATCATTTTCTGTAAGGTTTAAAACAGGATCGCGATTAGATTTTTGATTACACGCATTCGTTAGCCCATTTAAAGACAGTGGATAATGCTCTGGTGTTGTACTTTGTTTCTCTAATAAACAACCAATAATACGTTGTTGATTTGCTGATAACTGCATAAATAATCTTAAATGAATGACGTATTTTATTAGCTTACACTTTTATCGAGTACCAAGCCATTGCTGAAGTTTGGGTTTTAGATCTGCTAAATCTAGTGGCTTACTTAAATAGTCATCCATTCCCGCAGTTAAGCATTTTTCTTTATCACCCTGCATCGCATTTGCGGTTAAGGCTATTATTGTAATCTTTTTATTATGCTTGCCTGCATCGCCTTTTCTAATTGCGTGTGTTGCTTGATAGCCATCCATTTCTGGCATTTGGCAATCCATTAAAATGAGCTTATAAGGTTCGCCTTGCTTTGCCGTCAGTTTGTTAATTGCCTCAACCCCATTGTCGGCAATATCAAAAATTATCCCCATTTGCTTTAACAAAGCAGAGGCAACGACTTGATTTATTTTATTGTCCTCAACTAATAATAGTTGTGGTGCTGATGAATCAGGCATTAGCGCTTTCGTTAATTTATTCTCTAATTGTGCTTGATGCTGTTGCTGCTCAATGTATTTATCGTTGGTGAGTGAATCAAACAAGTCAGAAGGGGTAAGCGGTTTGAAAATCATGCAATCAAAATCCATTTCTAACTTTGAATCTTCTTGGGAATAGCTCATTGGCGCCATAATAATTAGTTTACAACTTTGCATTGTTATAAATTTTTTAAGCGAGGCTATATGTGATTGAGGCGCTTTTTCAAAAAAGTAATAATCAATTAAAATTGCTTCAGGACCATTTATTACCGTGTGTAAATAATCAAAAACTTGCTGGTAATTACTTATGCATTCAACGTTTGCTCCCCAGATAATGAGCTGTTTATTTGCTGTATTAGTATTTAAGTAGCACTCATCAATAATTAAAATACGTTTGTTTTTAATTAAATGACTTGGTAAGTCTTGCTCTTTACTCAATCTAGGCTGTATCTCTATTGTGAAAGAAAATGTACTGCCTTGGCCTTTAACGCTGGTTACTCTCACTTCGCCACCCATAAGATCACAAAGCTGTTTAACTATCGCAAGGCCTAACCCTGTGCCACCAAACTGACGCGTAGTCGATGCGTCTGCTTGTGTAAATGATTCAAATAATGAACTTTGTTTTTTAGAGTCAATGCCAATGCCAGTATCGATTACTGAGCATTGTAAGAATGAACCATTTGTTGCTTCCTCAACTCTTGCGGTTATTATTACTTCGCCATTTAAAGTGAACTTTACCGCATTACCAATCAAGTTATTTAGAATTTGGCGTAATCTATTTGGATCACTAATTATTTCACTGACAGTAATTTGCGTCGCATCTAAAATAAGTTTGGTATTGTTTTGTTCAGCTTTTAAAGCAAATGATTCAACCACTTCTCCTAACAATCTCGGGAGATTAAATTGCACATTTTCAATGTTTAGTTTACCAGCTTCAATTTTTGAAAAATCTAAAATATCATTAATTATATTCAGTAATGATTGAGCAGATGATTGCGCAAGCTCAATATGGTGCTCTTGTTGCTGGTCTAATTGACTTTGTTTTATGATGTTAAGCATGCCTAAAACGCCATTCATTGGGGTGCGAATTTCGTGACTCATACTGGCTAAAAATTCACTTTTTGCAGCAACGGCTTGCTCTGCAGCCTCTTTGGCTGTTACTAGTTTTTGCTCTGTCTCTATTCGTTGTTGGCTTGAATGTAAGCTGCCAATTAAGGCAGCAACAGCAATTAAAAAGCTTTCTTCGTTTTTAGACCAATAGCGTCTTAATTGGCATTGCTCTGCACAAACCACCCCGATTGCCCCACTGCCTGCGGGAATAATCACACACAACATTGATTTAATTTCTAATGGTATTAAATAGTGATTTTTGATTGGTGCAAGTGTTGGGTGCTCCAAGACGTTAGGGGCATTAAATACCGCAAGGTGATCTATTGCGTTAAAAAAATCGGGAATGTTTTTTCTGAGCCAAATAGGGTCAATGTTATCACTCGGTGCATGTGTACTGTGTATGGCAAAAGGACTTAGTTGAGTTTTATCGTCATTAAAAAACCAAATACTCGCGCGTTTAATATCGAATGCTTGGCAGATTGATTGGGTAATAATGTCTTTTGATTGGCTTAGTTGCCCATTTAAGATTAATTTATTAACGGTAAGAGAGGCTAAAATTTCATTGTGCAGCGCGGTTTTGCTATTTTCTAATTCAATTTTTTTACGGATGTCGATATTTTGTAATGAGCCAAAAATACGCGTACTACGGCCATTTTTTCGCTCAGCTTCGCCATTTACAAGCACCCAAACAGATTCGCCTTCAGCAGTTATGACTTCTAGCTCAACTTCGTAGCTTTCACCATGCTTTATGGCACGTTCAATTAAATGTTTGATTGTTTCTCTGCTTAGGCCTTTTTTAAAGTAACTTAAATCTTTGGGCCATTCAGGTTGGGTTTGCAGAGGATATTTGAATAATTTTTTGGTCATATCGGACCAATACACTTGTTTAGTCTCTAAGTTAAATGACCATGCACCTATTTGAGCTAGGTCGCTCATTGTTTCGAGCATTTTTTCATTTTGTTGTTGGCGATTAAGCATTTTTAAAAAGAACATAAATGCCAAAATTAATAACCCACAAATAATCATCACGGCCAAGCGTAAAGGCCATATAGCTGAGCTTGGAGGGCTCCAACCGGCTTTTGGTGCAACATATAAATGCCAACTCCCGCCTTGAAAGTTTAAAGCAAATTCGAGGGGGGTTTGTTCAACAATGCGTGGATCGCCATAAAAAAACTCCCCTTTTTTACCTAAGCCATTGCGTCCTTGTATTGCAACTAAGTACTCTTTTTCAAGTTCATAAATCCCTGAGTTGCCATAAACTTTGCTAATATCGAGTACCACTGATAACAAGCCCCAAAACTCATGATTAGGTGGCGTATACACAGGTACTCTGGCTATTAATGCTTCGCCGCCTTGTACTAATGTTAATGGCCCCGCCATAATGATCGTGTTCGTATCGCGTGCTCTAATCGCATCTGCACGTTGATTTTTATTAGCTAAAAAATTAAGGCCGATTGCTTTTTCGTTTCCTTTTAAAGGGTAAGTCATCTGGATAATCATATTGGGTGCGCCGCCAATATTACGTAGTTCATTTGATGTATCGAACAAAGGAGCGGCAATTTGTTCAAAGCGTTCTTGTTTTAAATTAGGCTCTGCGGCAACTGCAACGGCTAAACCACGTACTAATTGAATATTAGAAACTAAAGTGGACTCGAGTTGAGCGCGATAGGTACTGACTTCTGACAGGATTTGTAGGCGGTAGGCATCTTTAACACGGTTATAGTTAATATTATCAAGTACAACACCGACTAAGATTGTTAGCGTCAGCGATAACCAAAAGGCAAGCTTAAAGTTATGGACATTTGTTTTACTGTTAGTCGGTGGCGACATTAGCTACATCGTGGTGTTAATTTAGGCAATTCAACTATAGCTAATTTATTACACAAATGAAAATGGCGCCGATCAATATGCGCCATTTTATTTTTATAATTAGTAGTTTAGCTATCGCTAACTTCACGTGCCCAATGATTTTGCTTTGCTACGTGTAACTTGCGGTAACCATCAAGTAATGCCGCATGCTTTTTAAAGCCTTTAAGCGATAAGCCAGGGAAAGTTAAACCGTTAAACTGCTTTTCACCTTCGGCAATTTCAATAGCAAGCGTTACGTTATTAGCGCCAAACATTAAGCCTAGTGCATCTTGGTAATCTGCGTATTCGCGCTCGTCATCGTATTTTATTTCAAGAACTGCTTTTAAGCAGCGGAAGTGGCGCATTGCCTCTTCGTTTACTTGGCCTGTATGAAGTATCCAGTCAACCCAATCAATGGCTTCTTCGCTGCCTGCGGCTAAACATAGGTGCGCTTTAAGTTCACCAATACGCAGTGTGTGCCATGGTGTGTCGGCATCAGTTGCTAAGCCAATAAATTCTGCGGCGCGGATAATATCGCTGTGGCCTGCTTCTTCAAGGCTGTCGTAAATTTCCATCCATTGCTCTGCATCGTACTGATCAAGCGATAGGAATGTTTCACGGAATTTAGCGCCTTCGTTGTTGTTGCGCCAAATAAGCTCATCAACAGGGTAAATGTCTGACATGCCAGGTACTAAAATACGACATGCGTATACGTTTAGGTGCGTGTAATCCATGATGTAGATATCGTGATCCATGCTGTGAATTAGGTCAGTACAGAAGTTATATTCTTGCTCAGTTGTGCCGCTAAAGTCCCAGTGTACAAATTCAAAGTCAGCTTTTGCACGGAAGAAATCATGCGAAATCAAACCGCTTGAATCAATAAAGTGCAGTTCAATGTTTTCAGGCGTTGCTACTTCGTCGTTATCAAAGGTAGCAGGTTGGAATACATCTAGTTGATCAAGACGACGACCTTGTAATAATTCGGTAACGGTACGCTCAAGCGCAACTTCAAATGATGGGTGAGCACCAAAAGAAGCAAATACAGAACCATCTGTTGGGTTAATAAGCGTTACGCTCATTACAGGGTATTTGCCACCAAGTGATGCATCGGCAATACGTAAATGAAAACCATGGCTGCGAAGCTCTTCACACGCTTCGTGAATTTTAGGATATTGCTTAACAACATCTTCAGGCACGATTGGTAAACAAATACCTTCGGCGATGATGCGGTTTTTAATAGCGCGTTCAAATACTTCTGATAAACCTTGTACGCGCGCTTCAAACTTTGTGTTGCCTGCGCTCATACCGTTAGATACAAAAATGTTACCTATAACGTTTACTGGAATGTATACATCTTGGTTATCGCGTTGGCGAGTGTAGGGCAGGGTACAAATGCCACGATCATCATTGCCTGAGTTAAAATCAAAAAGGTGTGATGCGTTCAGCTCACGCTCTGGGTCAAAATAATCCCATAAGCTCTCATCCATAATGCCTTGTGGTACTTCATCGCCTTCAACTTCAAACCATTTTTCAGTTGGGTAATGAGAAAACTCACCATTGGCAAACTCTTCACCTAGATAAAAGTCTGCAAAAAAGTAGTTACAGCTTAAGCGCTCAAAGTATTCACCGAGTGCTGAAGCAATAGATGCTTTGTCGGTTGCGCCTTTACCATTGGTAAACATAACACCGCAGTCGCTGTCTTTTATATGAACCGAATAACAGTTAGCTACAGGGTTAAGCCAAAGCGCTTCTTCAACATTAATGTTTAGGGCTTTAAGCTTGTTTTGCATGGTAGAGATTGACGATTCTAGGTCGCGGTCTTTACCTTTGATAAATGTTTTTTCAGTCATATTGATCTCAACTAGTTCTGCACGATGTGTGGAGCTGACATTATCGTGGATTTTGATGTTTATTTCACCCTTTGCGAGCAAGAACATTATTATTTAATAAAACTGTGGTTATTATATGCTCTCAACGCTTGATGAAAATTATCAAAGGAAAGGTCGATGTTTAAATTAATCAAATGGTTACTGCTATTGACTGTTATTTTAGGGTTGGCGAGTACCGCCGTTGTTTATGGCGTACTTAGCTTAAGTTTACCAGCCCTTGATGGTAACGGGCGTAGTAACGCGGTAGTAGAGCCTGTAAAAATTTCGCGCGATGCATTAGGGCAAGCGGTTATAAACGCAAATAGCCGAAACGACGCTGCCTATGGTTTAGGTTATGCGCATGGGCAAGACCGATTTTTTCAAATGGATTTACTAAGGCGTAATGCCGCAGGTGAGTTAAGTGAGTTATTTGGCGAAGCAGCGCTGGGGCTCGATAAAAAAATGCGTTTTCATCAATTGCGTAAACGCAGCAAAATTATTTTACAAACGCTGCCAGAGGCAGATAAGCAATTACTTAAAATTTATGCGCAAGGTGTAAACGAAGGCTTAGCGCAAGTAGGGTATTCAAGCTTTGAATATTTACTAACAGGTGCAACACAAAAGGCATGGCAAAGTGAAGACAGCCTACTTGTGATATTTAGCATGTACCTTGATTTACAAAGCGCCACATTTGAGCGCGACCAAGCACTCATTCAAATCGAGCAAGCGTACACAAAGCAAATGGTTGATTTTTTAACGCAGCCGAGTAAATACCAAGCTGCACTTGATGGCAGCAAATTAACGCCTTATAGCGGCGGCATACCTACTTTACCAACTCAAACACAACTCGCAGTTAAAAGTATTGAAGCCAACCAAGAGCGTGGCAGTAATAACTGGGCAGTTACGGGGGCGCTTACTAAAACAGGCGCTGGTATGCTGTCGGATGATATGCATTTATCGATGGCAGTACCGGTTATTTGGTACAGAACGCAGCTAAATTACATACAAAATGGAGCGCCTACCCAGGTAACTGGCGTGTCGCTACCCGGAGCACCAGCAATTGTAGTGGGCACAAACAATAATATTGCATGGGGATTTACGAATGGCTATCTAGATACTGCCGATTGGATTGCTTTAAATGACGAGAGTAAAACATGGCAAGTTGATGAATCGATTGCATTACCCGATGGGGAGGTCGAAAACTACTCATTAATACTCAGCCAATACGGTCCTGTAAAATACATTAACGAAAAACCTTATGCACTTAGCTGGGCCGCACATCAACCTTATGCTGTTAATATGCAGTTATTAAAATTAGAGCAAGCCAAAAATGTAGATGATGCACTTGGCGTAGCTAGCGATGTGGGCATTCCGGTGCAAAATTTAATGGTGGTAGATAGCCAAGGTAGCGCAGCGTGGAAAAATATCGGTGGTATACCGGCTCGTAAAACGCCGAGCGAACTTGGCGTAAATGCCGATGATTACAGCGTGCTTTGGCAGGAAAATGAATTAGAACGGCCATTTGTTAAAAACCCACAAAGTGGGCGATTATGGACTGGTAATTCTCGCGTGGTATCGGCTGAGGATAACGCGCGTTTTGGTAATGGTGGCTATGCACTCGGTGCACGTTCGAGTCAAATTCGCGATAGATTATTTGAAAAACAAACATTTGCAGAGAGCGACTTTTACGCACTACAGCTCGATAATCAAGCTCGCTTTTTAATGCCTTGGCATGCTTTGCTATTAAAGCAATTAAAAGCCGATAAAACTAAAAATCAGCAATATATAACCGCGCTCGAAAATTGGCAGCAATGTGCGTGTTCAACCTCCACAGGGTATACCTTAGTTAAGCGCTACCGCAATGAAGTGATTAATATTTTATTTAGTAATATGGAAGACGAGTTAAATAAACAACAAGGCACACTTAAATACGTAAAACGAGATTTAGAGCCCGCAGTTTGGCGGCTTATTAATAACAAACCCGACTCGTGGTTAAACTCACAATTTAAAAGTTGGGATGCGCAATTGCTCGGTGCATTTAACCAAACTATCACTAAACTTACTGAGCAATTTGGTAATAACGTACAAAGTTGGCAGTGGGGCAAGGTAAATGAGTTAGTGATAGAGCATCCGTTTGCAAAGCAAATGCCGTTACTTGCTAAGTTACTCAATATGCCTACAGCACAAGGTTTTGGCGATAGTTACATGCCCGCCGTACAAGGGCGTAGTTTTGGCGCATCACAGCGCTTTATTGCTCAACCTGGGCATTTAGAGCATGCAATTATGGCTATTCCTGGTGGGCAATCGGGGCATCCCCTTTCTGAATTTTATAGATCGGGGTTTAATGATTATGTTGAGGGCAAACATACGCCTTTACTGCCGCAAGAATTAATACATCAAATAGTAATAGAGCCTACGCAATGAACTAAAGTATAGCTAAACACGTTCTATATTAATTAATTCATACAACAGAGAACTAAAATGAAAAAAATACTACCCGCATTAATAACAGGTTTATTACTAAGCACATCAGCGCAAGCCGATGAAGGTCCAGTAACAGCACAAAAATTAAGTGACCATGTATACGTATTATTTGGGCAAGGCGGTAATATTGCGGCCAGTGTAGGTGAAGATGGCATTTATATTATTGATGATCAGTTTGCCAAACTCTCAGATGATATTAAAAAAACCATTAGCGATTTAAAACCAGGCAGCGCAGAGTTTGTTATTAATACCCATCATCATGGCGATCACACTGGCGGCAACGAAAATTTTGCTAAAGCGGGCGCGCATGTTATAGCCCACGATAACGTACATAAACGCTTAAAAGAAAAGCATGGAGAAGGTTCAGACTTTCTACCACGGATCAGCTTTGGTCATGATTTAAAGCTGCATTTTAATAACGAACACGCGCATGTGGTGCATTATGAACATGCACATACCGATGGTGATTCGGTTATCTTTTTCAGTAACGACAACATAGTACACATGGGCGACATTTATTTTAATTTTGGCAGCTTACCGTTTGTTGACGTAGATAGCGGTGGCAGTGTTGATGGTATTTTAGCGGCAGTAAACGATGTAGTTAAACAAATTGACGACAACACGAAAGTAATACCAGGACACGGTAAGGTAAGTGACCGTTCAGGACTGATAGCGTATGGTAAGCTAGTTCAAAACGCGAAAGACGTAATGCTAAAAGCAATGCAAAATAATGCCAGCTTAGAGCAAGTACTTAAAGCCGATCCATTGGCAGAACTTGGTCTTGAATACGCAGGCTGGTTACCAAAAGAGAAAGTAACCACACTTTTTTATCGCAGCTTAAAGTAGTACATCTAAAGTAAAAAACATGATACAAAGCTGAGTGTATTCTTGATTTAATCGAGCATGCATTCGGCTTTTATTTTCTTACGCCTAAAGGAGTTGTGTATGTCGGCAGAAAAAACCCATCTTGAAATTTGTAACTTAACCAGAGAGCAATATCCGCAAATTAAAACCTTGATGGATCAAGCGTATCCCGACTTAGGTGGTGCGTGGCCAAGTCATACCATTTTTAGATTAATAGACCAATTTCCTGAAGGGCAAATAGGTATTGTAGATGACGGCGTGCTGGTGGGCTTAGCGCTGAGCGTACAAGTTGATTACACACGTTTTTCAAACCCGCATACCTACGAAGACATTGCAGATGGTCACGACCGTGTATTTAGCGATACCGACGGCGATGCACTATACGGCTTAGATGTTGCCATTAGTGAAACCCACAGAGGTATGCGTTTAGGCCGTCGCCTTTATGATGCCCGTAAGGAACTGTGCCGCCAATATAACCTACGTGCTATTTTAGCGGGTGGGCGTATTCCGTGTTATTACAATCACAGCAGTGAAATGACGCCAATGGAATACATTGCAAAAGTAGATCAGAGAGAGCTATACGATCCTATTTTAAGTTTTCAGTTATCTAATGATTTTCAGGTAAAGCGTTTACTTAAAAAGTATTTACCAGAGGATCAAGAGTCAGTTGGTTACGCCACTTTACTTGAGTGGAATAACATTATGTATGAGCCAACCGACACGGTACTTGAGTCAACTAAATCAATCGTGCGCGTAGGTGCTGTGCAGTGGCAAATGCGTTGTGTTGAATCAGTTGAAGAAATGCTAAAGCAGGTTGAATACTTTGTAGATACCGTATCTGACTACAAAAGTGACTTTATACTATTCCCTGAGTTTTTTAACGCGCCATTAATGGGGCTAGGAAATCAAAGTAACCAAACTGAGGCGATTCGCTATTTAGCTGAATACACCGAGACGTTTAAAAACGCGATGTCGCGTATGGCAATAGAATATAACGCCAATATTATTACCGGCTCTATGCCACTGGCCGAAGATGATAAAATTTATAACGTGAGTTATTTATGCCACCGCAGCGGTAAAATAGACGAGCAGCGCAAAATACATATTACCCCGCATGAACAAAACGATTGGGTTATTCAAGGCGGTGACAAAATTGCTGTATTTGAAACCGATGCAGGTCGTGTAGGTATTCAAATTTGTTATGACGTAGAATTTCCTGAGCTTTCACGCATATTGGCCAAACAAGGGTTAGATATTCTGTTTGTACCATTTTGGACTGACACTAAAAACAGCTACCTACGTGTTCGCCATTGTGCACAAGCCCGTGCAATAGAAAACGAATGTTATGTGGTTATTGCAGGCTCGGTAGGTAACTTACCTCAAGTAGAAAGCCTTGATGTGCAATATTCGCAATCAGCTGTATTAACGCCATCAGATTTTTCATTCCCGCACGATGCAACACTTAACGAAGCCACGCCAAACACCGAAATGCTATTATTTAGCGATCTTGATATGGATAAGTTAAAAATTCTTCACAGCGAAGGCACAGTGCGTAACTTAAAAGATCGCCGTGAAGATTTATACGAAGTTATATTGAAAAAGAGAGATGCTTAATGGCGTGGATGTACTTAATTATTGCTGGTTTACTTGAAATTGGCTGGCCGATTGGCTTAAAAATATCGCAAAACCCAGAAACCCGATGGCAAGGCATCGCCATAGCTATTGCATTTATGGTTGCTAGTGGCTTTATGTTGTGGCTTGCGCAAAAGCAAATATCAATGGGCACCTCATACGCCGTATGGACAGGTATTGGCGCTGCAGGTACGTTTTTAGTCGGCATATTGTTCTATAACGATGCCGCAACGTTTGGTCGTATTGCGGGAGTATTAATGATTATTAGTGGTGTGATAACCCTAAAAATCAGCTCTTAATTGGTAATTCGAATAAACGCTTAATTATGAATAGCGCAGGTATAAAAGCCTGCGCTTTTTTATGCTGCCATTAATTCGGCAGCATAACCAAAATAGCAGCAATAGCTATAAGTATTAAGCCTGCAGTATCTTGTTTTTTAAGTGGCTGTTTTAACCAAAATACGGCAATTAACATAGTAAAAAACACTTCAATCTGTCCAAGCGTTTTAACATAAGCAACATGTTGTAAGCTCATTGCACTAAACCAGCCAATAGAGCCGATACAACTAAAAACACTAATTGCGGCTGTAGTGCCTTTGTATTGCCAAAGTTTACTGAGCGTTTTTGGCTCTTTTAATAATAAATAGCCAAGTAGTATTAGTGTTTGTAGGCTAATTACAAACAGCAAAACCCAAGCGGCTGAGTGTGGAAATAATAATCCTGAATTTAAGCTCGCTTCTCGTACCCACAACGATGTAAGTGCAAAGCAAGTACCACAAGCAAGTCCTAGTAACGCCGTTTTAGCATTAAAGTGTTTAACGCTTGTTATACCACTGAGCAGTAACACGGCAATAGCGCCAAAAAATACACCAAGCCAACCAAGTAAAGAAAGGGCAGAACCAAAAAACAATACACCTAAAATAGCAGCCACTAACGCCTCGCTTTTGGCAAGACCCGCGCCTACTGCGTAATTGTTCATTTGAAATAGTTTAACCATCAAGCCCGTAGCGAGTATTTGCATAACACTTGCGGCTATAATAAATCCCCAAAAGACATTATTAAACGTAGGCATGGCGGTATCTTGGTATTGATACAAACCATATAAGTACACAGCCGCAATAGGGCCTGCAATAATAAAGCGAGAGAGGGTTACGCCAGCAACACTCACATCGTTACTTAATTTACTTTGCAGGGCATTACGCCATGCTTGCATGAAGGCGGCTAAAAAAGTGAAAAAGATCCAAGTCATGGTATTTGTCGATTAAAAATAAGGTCTTTACGTTAACAATCTTTAGTTATTAATGCGATGCATTAACTGTGATGTTGAATATTCATCATCTGCGACATTATGTCGCACGGGTTTAGGGGCGAATTTAGCTATAGTAGGTCTGATGTTATTGTTAGCCGCCAGAGTTTGTCATAAAACGTATCTGGCGGATTTACTATTACGCTTATACCTAAATAAATCTACATAGATAGTTGCCTAGTTATAGAGTTATTTCTTATCGTGAGAATTAACAAACGCTTTTGGACGAAGCCGCACTTGCCGCCTGTATGGCGTATGTCGATTTAAACCCGATTAGAGGTCAAATGGCAAAAGCACCAGAAGAGTCAGACAATACCAACCAACGGCTAACATCCGGCAAAGATGGCAAGCAACCAAAATAACTGCTTCGCTTTGCTGGGATGCCGCGCCAGATTATACCAAAAGGGTTGCTGTTTGAGCGAACATCGTACCTTGAACTCGTTTAATTAACAGGGCGAATAATGCGAGAGGATAAACGCGGGTATATTGATAATATAAACCTTCCTTTACTCGAAAGACTAAATATACCCCCTGAAAACTGGTTAAAAATCACCACTTAATTTACACGCGTATTTCATGGCGCAGTAGGCATGCCTAGTTCACAAATAAGTTACTGTGAAAATTTAAACAGAAAAGTGTGAGCGAATATCAGTAACTACGAAAAGCTACTAGCGTAAACTTAAACGACTAAGTAAAACTATTCAGTAATAAATCACAACTGCAATCATGCAACCATTTTTATGTGTGTAATTTAGGCTTAACAGCGGCAATACAACTCTATAAAGTGATTGGATTTCAAACATCTATTGAAATATATTTTGGCTCATAACCTAAAGAATGTAGTTTTAGATGTTTTTCACTTACTTCACATATGCTTAAGCGAGGTGAATAAATGCTTTCATTTGGAGGAGAGCCAGCGCCAGTATCAAGGAATAATTGATTACCAAGTAAAACAGGAAGAGCGACACTAGTATGGCCTGAAATTATTAGCTTAGCTCCTTTTGTATAAAATACTAACTTGTTCTTTATAATGTTTCTTCCCCACAGTGCTTGATGTAAAAGCTCCTTATTGAATTCACTTAAATCTTCCTTGGGCCAAGTTCTAAAGGGGTACTCAGCATGTATAATACCGACAAGCCCCATACGGGTATTAATAGTTAAAGTCAATTTCATATTATTTACTATTAACTGCCTTGATAAGATCTTTTCTTCATCTGTAATGGAGTGAAACCAGCTCCCGCCATTTTTTTTCCAGATCATGTTTTTATATAAATTATCATCATCGTATTCCAACAAAAAAAGTTCATGGTTACCTAATACAGAAAAAAACCAATCTTGATTTAAAAGCTTCAAGCATTTGAGGGAGTCGTTTCCTCGGTCAATTAAATCTCCAGTTGCAAACAGTCTATCACTAGAGAAATTAAAGTTAATTTGTTTAAGTAATTGTTGCAGTTCTTTAAATGCGCCATGTAGATCACCAACAAAAAAATCACTCCCTTTTTTATTTTCGGGAAAATACTCATGGCATTTTACTGGAGGGCTCGTATACATAAAGATACTCACTAGTGACTAGGTTTATAGAAATTCATAGCTTAATAGCCTATAATAACCCTTCAAATATTTACTTTAAACAAGAAAATTTAAAAATGGATTTATCAGTTAAAACAATAGGCTGTGATTATGTGTTTGATGATAAACCTGAGCCATTTACAACTGAATTAGAACTAGTTGATAAATTTGAAAAATTGCTTGATGTATTTTCTCACAAAAAAGTGCTGGTTGAGCGTGAGTTTGATTGTGGTTATGGGATTGCGGATGCAGTAATATTTAACTATAAAAGTGATTCTTCATTACTTGATTTATCAAAAATTCAAGACGACTGGGCCTATACTTTAAAATCACTACCATATAGAAAAAATTTTGATGTGTACCTTTTGGCTGAAATGTCAGGAGCCTCTTTAGCTGTGTCAAAAAAAGCACTTAAAAAGTTCATTGAGGCAGGGTATTGCGAAGGAAGAAGTAATGGGCTCTACGTTAAACTTCGTCAACCAAAGTTGCTTTGTACATCTATGATAGCAATTGAAGCTAAGCTTAGGGATTGGAAAAAGGCTATTTGGCAAGCAAACAGATACAAAATATTCTCCAATGAATCATGGGTTTTGTTAGATAAAAAACACTCCAGTGCAGCCATTAAAAATTTACATGAGTTTAAAAGGTTCAATACTGGACTCGCAACATTTTCTCCTAAAGGTTGCTATGAAGTGCACTTCTCCCCTAAAAGAGAAGCACATAAATCGGATTTTGCTTTATGGCGAGCAAATACTTTATTAGCTAAATCCTTAATAGCTAAAGATGATTTTTTTTAAATATCTCAATTGCATTTTTCCACGGTATTAAGTGAGAATCATCACCATGTTTATCTAGCTGGATGTTTATATTATCTATAAGTTTGTGTAACTCTAGTGATTCTTGTATCCAGTTTTTGAGTAATTCATATCTACTTATTAAATCTAAGGCGGATAATTTATTAAGTTGTTCAGAGAATGTTTGAAAGTAATGTTTGTAAAGTATCGGGTTATTAAATGTCGGTGACTTAGTCAATTTGAGCGCTTTTTCTGAATTATCTGTTTCCGTATATATTTCATTCCAAACCTCAGGGCTATGCTCTTTAATTAATTTTGCATCTTCAAAATTAATCCAATTTAATAACTTTGGCATATAGATTCTTGCTTTTGGTCCTCGTCTTTCTTCATCAGATACAACAAACTTGTCTAGTGAAAAGATACGAGTGTTTTCAAAAGCGCCGATTGTTAGAGAAAGATCTTGACCTGCCAATGAGTAAAGTAAGGACTCAGTGTTCGTATATCCCACTATAACTTTTAAATCAGCTTCTATAGTTGAGCGAATTACATTCATATATTCTATTAGAAATTTAGCATCATCAATTTGTTTTTTTTGTCTATCAAATTGGCAAATAAAATAAACCCCATCAATTTCAGGGTAACTCGTGAGCCAATTCAATATGTTTGTTTTATATTCTTGTATATTAAGCATATGAGACGTTATCGGCACAGTAAGGTATATCTCTTTTATGCCTAAAACCCCAGACTTTCTAATAGCATTAAGGAATGGACTCACAAATAGTTCACTTTGCTGTTCAGTATACTTTGGGTTAAGCTGCTCATAAAAACGAGCTGGTATAACAATATCTTTAAAATTATTTTCAACTTGGAAAGAAATGCATCTTTTAGCTGATTCATTTGCAACTGAATTATAGTCAATAGTATTGAATCCCTGCTCCCCAAGAATTGTATTAGGAAAAAAGTCATAAGACTTAAATTTTGGTTTCTCAGAGCTTGGTAAATAAAATTGAGGATCAAAAATAGATGTTTCTTTTAAGCTCTTTGGTAGATCTCTAAGTTTATTAGAAAGGGTATGAACTGGGCTGTAAATTAAACCAGTACCGATTTTGTCTTGTTCAAAGGAGTCACGATTCCAATTTGAATTGTGACCAACTTGATGAAGTAATTTTATTGGCATTGTTTTTCCTTAAGTTTATTGATATCACAAATCAATTTATCTGTAGTTCTATATCTTTTATATGGTTCTTTGTTCATCATCTTAGAAATTATACCTGATAGCTCTTTAGATACACCGTAGTCTTCAAGTCTTAGCGGGAGCATAGAACAAACTCTCTCAAGAATTTCATCAACCAAATTATTACCATCGTTATTGAAAAAAGCTTTTTGTCCAGAAAGCATTTCATAACAAATAGTCCCTATTGAGAACTGATCGCTTTTAAATGAAATATTCTTCTTGTCATTAATTGCTTGTTCTGGGCTTGCATAAAATGGTGTGCAAGGTCCTATAGGGAATAAGCTATTAGTAACACCCTCCGAGCCTTCCTCTCTCAAAATACCTAAATCAATAATTACCAAAGAATAATCATCTTTTATTAATAGGTTATCTGGCTTCAAATCACGATGTACAAGTTTTTTTGGATGTTCCCATAATTCTTTCATTGCTGTTAATATTTGAGTCAAAAAATTAACCACTTTTTTTTCATTATTATATTGAATCATAAGATTTGATAAGGGAGTCGCATCTATTTTCTCTTCGATACTTATAAACCTTATTGGAGAAATGGGGTCATCTGTAATTGGATCTTTTGCTATTACTTCAGTAAACAATAACTTAGGGAAGCAAATACTTTCCAGTGAATTAAGAACTTCAGCCTCTTTCTGGATATATGAGATTGCTGTTCTTGAAGTTGCCTCACTTATTTTCAGAACTACTTCGCCCCAAGCGTTACATTTATCTGGTTCGTATTTTTTTTTCGAAGTAAAGCGACCAAAGAAAACTACTCTTTGACCTGATTTTTTTGCAACATCCATAATGACGAAACTGGGATATAAGTTTTTTATAAATATTCTTAGACTATCGGAGTCTTCTAACACATGTCTTCCTTTCAGGTTAGTTATTTACAGCGCTGTTGTTGGTATAGTAATTAAAATGTTAGTATGAAATTTATTCTACATATAGTTTGGAATAAATAAAGATATTAAAGTTTTAACTTTAGATTTTTGCATATTGCGTGTTTTTTTCTGCGTATTCTCATCAGCTTTGATCACTTGATTTATCATTTTGTAGAGCCGTTTTTAAATTAGCTTAACTGATCACCATCAGTTAATTTTTTTTCGTATTGATTCTCCTTTTGAATTCAACTTAATCGAACCATGAATTTGTAGTGGTCAATAAACCTAGACATCCAACCTAATATTCACACTTTGTGAACACCAGTTTTATTTGTTTAATTAAGGTAGCTGTCTAGTTTGCCTGTATTTGCATCACACTTGCGCCTATAATAAATCCCCAAAAGGCATTATTAAACGTAGGCATGGCTGTATCTTGATATTGATACAAACCATATAAATACACGCCAGCAACGCTCATGTCGTTGTTTAATTTACTTTGCAAGGCATTACGCCAGGCTTGCATGAAGGCGGCTAAAAAAGTGAAAAATATCCAGGTCATGGTCGTCATCGTTAAAATGTAAGGCAGTAAAGTTAACAAGCTTTGTGAAGTAAAGCGATGCATTAACTATGATGTTGAATATTCATCATCTGCGACATTATGTCGCACGGGTTTAGGGGCGAATTTAGCTATAATAAGCCTGATGTTATTGCTAGCCGCCTGCGTTTGTTATCAAACGTTTCTGGCGGTTTTTTTTGTCCGCTTATGCTAAATTATCCGAAACATCAAAAGGATAAATTATGACAACATTAGTTGTATGTGCATTACTTGTGGTATTAATGCCTTACTTTGCAAAAGTGCCAGTAGCTATAGCAATGGCAAAATTAGGTCGATACGACAATAAACACCCAAGGGCGCAGCAATCAAAATTAACCGGCTTTGGTGCACGGGCGCTCGCTGCTCATCAAAATTGCTTTGAGTCGCTTGCTGTTTTTGCTGTTGCTATTGCAGTTGTACTGGGCACTAACTCTGTAGGTGCAATGACAGAAACGCTAGCGGTTACGCATATTGTGTCGCGTATTTTGTATTGCGTATTTTACTATATGAACCTAGATATAATTCGCTCATTAGTGTGGTTTATTGGTTTGGGGTCAGCCATTGCCATGATTGTGGTGAGCTTATAACTTTATAGCGTAAAACCACAAAGCAAGCAGCCTAAAAGGGCGCTTGCTTTGTAGTCTTGAAAAATCTAATAAAGTTAGTGCGATACTTTAATTCGCTCTATTAAATCGGTATTAGCAACTTCATTGTTTATTGCAAAATCGAGCTGTACAAGTACGTTTTGATAACCCATTGATGAGGGTTTGTATTGCCACTGTCTTAGCGCCTTTTTAGCTTCACTGTCAAATATGGCTTCAGGCTTTGCACTAACAACAGAAACATTAGCGGTTTCACCATTGGGAGTTATATCGTACTTTAATACCACTGAGCCGCTGATGCCTTGTTGAGCTGCTTGTATTGGATAAAGGGGTTCAATACGCATTGTCGGTGAAATGTGATCCTCTTTAGTCATTGCCTCTGGTTGCTTTGCAATCGCCAATCCACTTAGCATACTTGCTGCTACAAGTAATAAGCCACCTTTAGCAAACTTTGAACGTTCTGTGCTGTGTTTTATATTAGTAAGTCGTTGTAGCATCGTTTTTTTATCTCCGTAGTGTGAATAAGCCATAAGCCCTGTGGGCGCATTCGCCGCGCAGTTTATTAAGGCTTTGCTGTATAAAATGTGTTGTTGTGTGTTTTTATCGGCTAATACCCGTTCATCACAAGTCAGCTCTTGTAGTCGGCGGATGCTTGCGTAACAAAACCAAGCTAGTGGGTTAAACCACAGTAAAATAGTAGGCAGTAATATAAGTGCGTTTGTTAAGTTGTCTTTGCGTTTAATATGTACGTTTTCGTGCTCTAAAATAAGCGCTAATGTGGCTTTATCAAACTGGGTATTATAGTTACTCGGTAATACCAGCTTACTGTTTAAAATACCGACCACCATTGGCGTGGCCACATATTGACTGATATAGGTTTTAACACCAGCGGTAAGAGTGCCTTCAAATTGGGTTAATTCAGTTAACTGCAGGCTTTTAACAAAACGGGTATGTGTAATAAAACTAGCTATTAATAACCCTGCGGTAATAAGTGCATACATGAGCGCCCAGCTAATACCTACCTCGTTTGTAAAAGGTTGGTTGGGGGTGATTAAGTAGTGACTAATATCACTGTTTTGCAGTGGTTTAATCGCGTTTGGTAAATTAGCGATAACCAATGCCGCAGGTAATAGCCATGCTAATTTATATACAAATCGCGAGCCAAGGGCTTTTAAACCAAATCGCTCGAGTAAAATAAACCCACAAAATAAAGTGCTTAATAATAACTGTTGCTCAATTAACCAATTAAACCCAATTTGAATAACCATGTTAATTCCTTACTTTTGGCTTTTTTCCCAGTCATCTATAACTTTTTTAAGCTCGTTTATGTCTTGCTGAGAAAGCTGCTCCGATTTAGCAAAGCCACTCACAAGTGGCGCAATACGCCCACTAAAAAATCGCTCAATAAAGTTTTGGCTTTCTTTTAAGGTGTAGTCGGCGCGCTCCATACAAGGCATATAAATATACTGGCGACCGTCTTTTTCAAATGTTAGTGCGCCTTTTTTTACTAAACGACCAAGTAAGGTTTTAATGGTTTTTTCGTGCCATTGTTTATCGTCGCTTAAGCGCTCAATTATTTGGCTCGCGGTGGCGGGGTAGTTAATCCAAAGTGCGTCGAGCACGTCAAACTCTGCTTTTGATAACTCAATCATGCTATTGCCTACAACTGTAATCTTTAATTAAAGACTACACCTGTAATCTGTAATTGCAAGTTTATTTTTTAACTTTTTGAGATGTAGTTAAGTGACTTGGTATTAGATTTTTGAAATATCGTTTTTATTAATTTGTATATATTGGTTTTCAGGTAGGTTTAGTTTTGAAAGGGTGAGGTCACTAAATTGCACTCTAAATAAATCAATTACTTTGTAGCCGCAGTAATGCGCCATTTTACGTATTTGCCTGTTTAACCCTTGCTTTAAAACAATACTAAATTGATTGCTAGCTATTTTATTAACTTCGCAAGGCAGGGTTACGTGTTTATCAACCGGTACGCCTGCTGCCATTTTTTTACAAAAAGCATCGTCTAAAGGCTTATTTACGGTGACTAAATAATGTTTAGGCTGGTGGAAGTCAGGATGTATTAGTTGATTACAAAAATCCCCATCGTTGGTCAAAATAAGCAAACCGCGAGAGTCTTTATCTAATCGACCAATAGGGTAAACACGGGTGAGTGTGGGCAAATGGTGAATAAGGCTGGCTGGGTCATCAATATTTAATTTACAGTCAATACCTACTGGTTTGTGGTACGCAAAATAAACTAAATCGGCAGCACCTTTAATTTCTTTTTCGTTCACTATTACAGTGTCTTGCTCATCAACGTGATCAATGTGATTAGCTGGGCGATTATTTACAGTCACAACGCCTTCGTCAATTAAACGCGAGGCTTGTTTGCGAGAACAAATACCTGAATGGGCAATATATTTAGCTAGTCGGATTTTTGTACTCATAACGTATGATGTCAGCGGCCAATAAAAATTTGATCGCGATTATAGCAAAGCTGCGTATCTATGAGGTTACTTTTAAAAAAGGTGGTTGTTATGGGTATGAAATTCTCAGAATTAAAAAAACATGAGCCATTACAAAAGGTGGTTGCGCATTCTCTTGAAATGGCATTATACCAAGTCTCTGTAATTATAAATAATGTTGAATATTACGTGACAGAGGAAAATGGTGAGTTTATAAAAGCACTAAGCCCACTGCATATTCAAAAGCGTTTTGAAAAAATAGCCTATGCACAAATGATGCTACGCCATACAAGTGCTTACGATGAAATGTGCGGTCAACCCGAAAAAACAGCCAGTAATATGCTTGAAGTCCCATTTGGTAAAAATAACCTGTATTGATTGAGCTAGTTTGCTAGTATCAGCTCTTTAAGGGCGGCACATGTATCAATTAACAGTAGATAATACTGATGCGTTAAACGTAGCGCTTCGCGCGCAAACGGTTGAATTTAACGCCCAGCATTTTGATGCGCAAAGAGTGCCATTAGGTTATAAATTTGCTGATGAGCAAGGCGAGCTAGTTGCCGGTATTAGTGGGTGTGTATTTGGAAATTGGCTGATGATTAGTTGGCTTTGGTGTAGTGATATGGCACGAGGTAAAGGGCTTGCAGATAAACTGCTAACGGCACTTGAACAAGCTGCTATTGAGCTAGGTGCAACAACTGCTCAGCTTGATACACTTGATTTTCAGGCAAAACCCTTTTATGAAAAGCGCGGTTATAGTGTTAAGTATCAACTTAATAATTACCCACGCTCAGGGACGCGTTACTTTATGGAAAAGCCACTTTAATTTTTGTTGGCTATTTTTCTTTTAGTGGCTTGCCTTCAAAGGTAATACCTAAAAAAGGTGTTGCCTCTGGTGCTAACATAAAGGTGCGAATGTTCATGTGATCATCCTCTTTAGGGTTTTGCAGCACGTCGTCTCGGTAAAACTTACCAAAGCAATCTAAGGTATTTTGTTTACTTAAATCGTTTAATTTAGCAAATGCAAAAATTTTACACGAGCCGTTGTTCTCACTTGCAGAACTAAGTAATCCATGGTTATTGAAGCCACATGCAGTAAAGTCGTAATTTGCTTCAATCACAGCCATTGTATCGGTAAATTGAATGCTTTTTGGATTTTCAGCAAGTGCTTTTAAATAGTTATTTAGTGTCATGTGTTACCTTTGGATTTTTAATTATTTAGCGCTCAACTCTAGCTCATCTGTTTGCTGATTTATATTGAATTTAAATCTCGATAAAAAGTTCATCCCTAATAAACCTTGTCCACGTACATTTTCAATACCCAGTACTTCAAAGCCATAAATTATTTGTTCGCCCACTTTAAACGATTCAATTTGATAACGCTTTACAACAATTTGACCATTAGCTGTGTTTACCGTTACATCGCCTAAATACAAAGGCTGTGGCGAAATTTGATCAATAATATTTGTAGGTAGTGAGGTTACGCTTGCGCCTGTATCGATCATTAGTTCAGTGGATAAATTACTATTTATTTCGGTGGTTATTAAATAGTGCGCGCCGTAAGGGGCTAGGGTTACGTAGTCGCTAGGTGACAGTGCTTTATCAATCATGGCATGTAGTGTTTGCACTTGTGTTTTTAAGTTGTGCTGGCTTGGCATACGATCAAGTGTTGCTTGTGCACTAATTAAGTCGCTTTGTTGATAGTAGGCATACGCAAGTGGATATAAAAATTGTGCGTTATCGCTTTTATAATCGAGCCAAATTTGTATGTTCTCAATAATAGCTTGCCAGTTTTGTTGCTCTGTTAATGCGTTTAATTCGCTTTGAGTGAGCGTATTTAAGCGTGTATTTGCGTTGTTTTTCTGATCAGCAGATAGCAGCGGGAACAGTTCAAATAAAGCAATAATGGCGTTTTGTGTTTGCTCGCTATTAATTAAATACTCCACCTGTAAATTAAGTAATTCTACGTTATAAGGACTGTTATTTAATAACGCATTGATAAGTGATTCGCTGAGTAATAAATCGTTATTTAGCCATATTTTAAGTTGTACAAGCCACGATGAATAAAGGTTTTTTGCACTTTCTGGGTGAGTGCTTTTTAGCTGCTGATAACTATTTAGTGCTGCATTAAATTGGTGTTGCTTAAATTGTAATTTGGCGATACTTAGCAGTGGATTTTGTTGCTTTGGTGATGCGTTTTTTACAATTTTTTGGGTTTTAATAGGCGCTTTTTGTGGCCACAATAAATAAGCGTTAAGGCTAAGTGAGCCAATTAATAGCAAGGTAATTAGCTTGGTATAGTGGCTCATTTTAACCTCTTATTTTTTAATTAAATGCGTTAAAGCGTGAATATCGGCTATTTCTATATCAGCCAGACCTTTATAAGCATAATTAGTCGTTTGGTTGTTCAACCAAACAGATTGGCAACCTGCATTATTAGCACCTTGTACATCGCTATCAAGGCTATCACCTATGTGTAAAATAGCGTTTTTATTAACACCTAAGTGTACCGCTGCTTGGTCAAACAATGTGCTGTGCGGTTTTGCTTTCCCATGTAAACCTGCTTGTAACACAAGGGCAAACTTGTTATTTAAATTAAAACGTTCTACTTCTGCATTACCGTTGGTAATTGCGATTAATGTATATTGCTTACTTAAATTATCCAGCAGGGCAAGTATGTCATCGCTCACTGTAATATTGCTACGTGCATCAGCAAAAGCATTATAAGCGCCTTTTGCATGATGCTCCATGTCGCTTTGGTTAAACCCAAGCTGTGATAGTGCTAAGCGCAGTGTTTGTTTACGCCATTGTGTTACATCGTCAACAAGGGTTGGTTGTTGTTGTACAGCAAGTTCTCGGCAATATTGCCAATACTGTGGGCCTTTTTCTTTATATCCAGCGAGTTTGTTTAGGTAGTCGGCTTGTGCTTTCACTGCGGCTTTAATAATAGGGCGGTTATCGTAAAGGGTATCGTCTAGGTCAAAACTAAGTACAGAAAATGGCTTAATAGCACGATTAAAGCGGATCATATTTATTTTCCTAATCGGTTTGTTTTTTTGCTCGTGGGTGCGTGTTGTCGTACACCTTGGCTAAATGCTGAAAATCTAAATGTGTATATACTTGGGTGGCCGATAGACTACTGTGTCCTAATAATTCTTGCACAGCACGTAAATCCCCCGATGACTCTAAAATATGCGAAGCAAATGAGTGGCGTAATTTGTGCGGATGAACCTGTGAGCTAATGCCTTGTTTTATTCCCCACTCTTGCATGCGTAAGCGGACTTGACGAACCGAAATACGATTTTTTTGGCTACTTAAAAATACCGCTATTTCGTCAGGTTTTGCATATTGAGGGCGTATTATTAACCATCTTTGCAATGCGTCTAACGCTTTTTTTCCTACTGGAATTAACCGCTCTTTATTGCCTTTACCACGGACCAAAATTTCGCCATTAGCAGTGCTAATATCGCGTATGTTAGCACCAACTAACTCGCTAATACGTAATCCAGAAGAGTACATAAGTTCCATCATTGCTTTATCTCTGATCGCAAGAGGTTCGTCACTGGGGGTTTCGAGTAAGCGTGCCATCTGATCTACATCGAGATTTTTAGGTAAAGGCTTTGCAAACTTAGGGCCTTTTATACCTACTGCAGGATTATGATAATGGGGTTGCTCTGCAATGTTTTTCGCTTTTAAAAACTTATATAAACTGCGAATACAGCTGAGCTTTAAGCTAATAGTCCGCCCACTTAATTGCTTTGAACGTAGCGCCATACTGTAGCGCCGAATATGCTCGCCCTGAACGCTAAACCAATCGTCGCATAACTTATTAAAATAAAGCGCTGCAAAGCTAAGTTGGCTTACATATTGATTTACGGTGTGTGCTGAATATTGTTTTTCAAATTTTAAATAATCGCTAAATAAAGCAATAGGTGTACGCCAACGGTCACTCAATTCACTCGTGTTGGGCGCGTCGTCATTCATGCGAGTTCCAGCAGCCGTAATTGTAACGAACGTACAAAGTCGAGTACAAATAAGTTGTCTTGTTCGGGTGCAAAGTGGTTTGCGTTATTGCTACCAAAAGCCAAAATTGCGGTTGGTTTTTTTGTATCACCAATTAAATAGATAGCAACGGACTGGGTAGTCTCGCTAAACAGTAAATCACGTTCTTGCTGGTGAATGCGCCCCAAATAATAGCTTGCATTAGACAAACTGTGTTTAACCAGTCCATCATATTTGGCGGCGTATTTTATTAGTCTGCAATCGTCAATATCTGGGTTAGTACAAATAATATTTTGTAAGTTACTGGCGAGCGTATTGAAGTCGTAATTACTCCAAAGTTGACGGTGACATTGAGTAAATAAACGATACACCAGCTCGTTTTGAGTAGCGTGCTTACTCATAGTGTCTATTTGGTTTTTTAAACGCGAGTTGTGTTCGCGTAACTGTCGTTGCTGAATATGTACCAGCGATGTTGTTCCTTGAGCTTGCTGTTGTAACTCAAGTTGGGCAAGTAGCTCAGGATGTTGAACTAAAAATTCAGGGTGTTGTTGCAAATAATCAATAACCTGCTTTTTACTTAGCTCGCTCATAGGGCTACTTGTCCGTCGAATACATGCTCTGCGGGGCCTGTCATGCGTACTGGATGGCCTTCGCCACTCCAACGAACTTGTAAACTACCACCAGGTAAATCGACCTGAACGGCACTCGATAGCTTATTTTGCATATGGCCAATGACCATTGCTGCACAGGCGCCGGTACCACAAGCGAGTGTTTCGTTAACACCGCGCTCCCATACTCTTAATTTAATATGTTCTTGCGATACAACTTGCATAAAGCCAATGTTAGCGCGTTGCGGAAAGCGTTCGTGATTTTCCAGCAGCGGACCCAATATATCCACTTGCGCAGTAGTGATATCGTCAACTTCTAGTACACAATGTGGGTTACCCATAGAGACCGCGCCACTAAATACGGTGTGCTCTTGTGCTCTAATAATATAAGTGAGTTCGCGTTTACTGGCTTTGAGCGGTATTTTGCTTGGCTCAAAATTAGGGTGACCCATATTTACGGTTACTTGGCCGTCTTTTTCGATATACAGGGTTAAGTTGCCCGACTTGGTCGAGACAGTAATTTTGTGTTTGTTAGTAAGGCCTTTCATACGTACAAAGCGAGCAAAACAGCGTGCGCCGTTACCACATTGCTCAACCTCAGTACCATCGGCATTAAAAATTCGATAATGAAAGTCGAGATCAGGCGAATATGGCGCTTCAACCATCAGTAATTGGTCAAAGCCAATACCAAAATGGCGATCTGCCAGTTTTCTGATTTGATCTCGCGACAAAAAAACATTTTGTGTAATGTTATCAATCACAACAAAGTCGTTGCCTAAGCCGTGCATTTTGGAAAAATTAACTAACATAGCGCTCTAATTCGGTTTTGCTCTGTGCTAATCATGCCACAGAGCAGCTAGTAGACAAAAACGTTTATGGTAAAATTTTCTCACCTTGATAAAGGCTTTCGATAGTTTCGCGTTCGCGAATAAGATGATGATGCTGGCCATCTACCATTATTTCTGCGGCACGCGGGCGCGAGTTGTAGTTTGAGCTCATGGTAAAGCCATATGCACCTGCACTTCGTTGTGCAAGTAAATCACCTTGTTTAAGCGCAAGTTCGCGATCTTTTCCTAAAAAGTCGCCCGTTTCGCACACCGGACCCACAATATCAAAGTTGTGAGTAGGTGTTTCGTCGTCGCGAACGGATACCGGAATAATTTTTTGCCACGCTTGATAAAGTGCAGGGCGCAGCATGTCGTTCATACCTGCATCGACAATAGCAAAAAATTTGTCTTGGTTTTGTTTAATAAATTCAACTTGAGTCACTAAAATACCAGCGTTCGCAGCAATAGCGCGTCCTGGTTCAAAAATAAGTTCAAGGTGTTTATAGTTTGCTAAGCGCTCGGTAACTTGCGCTGCATATTCACTTGGGTGTGGTGGTTGCTCGTTGTTATATGGCACGCCTAGACCGCCACCAATATCTAAGTGCGTTAGCTCAATACCGTTGGTTTTTAGCTCATCAATAAGCGCCATTAATTTATCAAGGGCTTCTAAAAATGGTCTAACTTCAGTCAATTGCGAACCAATATGGCAATCAACACCAATAATTTTTAAACCAGGTAAAGCCGCTGCTTGTTGATAAACACTCACGGCAGTTTGAATATCAATGCCAAACTTATTTTCTTTTAAACCGGTAGAAATATACGGATGTGTTTTTGCATCGATATCGGGATTGACGCGAATAGAAATAGGCGCTTCTAAATTAAGTTCGCACGCAACTTCAGAGATACGCTCAAGTTCAGAGACAGATTCTACATTAAAACATTTAATGCCAAGTTTTAATGCATACGCTATTTCATCAGATGTTTTAGCAACGCCTGAAAAAACCACTTTAGAAGCGTCTCCACCTGCTTTAATAACTCGCGCAAGTTCGCCTTTAGAAACAATATCGAAACCCGATCCTAAGCGCGCCAATATATTAAGCACGGCAATATTAGAGTTTGCTTTGACCGCATAGCAGACCAAACTTTTATGGTTTTTAGTGGCGTTAGCAAATGCTAAATAATGGCGTTCAAATGTGGCGCGTGAATACACATAACAGGGCGTACCGTACTGCTGTGCAATGCTTGCAATACTTACTTCTTCAGCAAACAGTTGATTATTTTTATAGTTAAAAAAATCCATTTACTGCTCCTGTTTTACTTGTGTATTTACCTGCTCTTCGACAATAGCGGGTTTAGCTGTATCTTGGGGTTGATTTTGCTCTGTTTGTTGCTCTGGTAAATATAACGGACCGCTTTGTCCGCAGCCAGCTAAGGCGCTTAACAGTACAGTGCTTATTAATAGTTTTTTTAATTGTAAGGTATGTGTCGCTTTCATTAGATTAATACGGTTGCTGGCTTTATAATCGCAGAGTAACAGAATATCTAAAAAATGCAGCTATTCGCGGATGATTTTATTCCTGTTACACTAGCTGCACATTTTTAAAGTTAATTCAAAGCTAAAACGTACCCAATATTAGGCGGCTCGCCTGCAAAGGAAATAACAATGACTGAACACGAATATCACCAATTAGCCGAAGCTCTTATGTTCACTATTGAAGAGCAGGTTGATGATTGCGAAGCTGATTTAGATTATGAATCGGCACAAGGTATTTTAGAAATTATTTTTCCTGACAAAAGTAAAATAGTGATCAACAAGCAAGCACCTCTTCATCAAGTGTGGGTTGCAACTAAGTTTAACGGTCACCATTTTGAAATGCGCGATGGGTTATGGATTGATAATCGCTCTGGTGCAGAGTTCTGGGCATTTATTAATGAAGCGTCAACGCGCCAAGCTGGCCAAGAAGTTAAATGGCAATCAACACTATGAGTTTAGAATTTGTAGAATACCCAGCCCAAAGTGAACACAAAGCAACGGTTATTTGGTTACATGGTTTAGGTGACTCTGGGGATGGTTTTGCGCCAGTAGCCCCGCAGCTAAATTTACCAAGCGAGCTTGGTATACGGTTTATTTTTCCGCATGCGCCAGTTCAACCGGTCACCATAAATGGTGGCATGGAAATGCGCTCTTGGTACGATATTAAGTCTATAGAGTTAGATAAACGTGCCGATGAACAGGGCGTGAGAGACTCGGCTGCGAAAGTAGAAGCGTTAGTCAATCAAGAAATTGCTAACGGCATACCGGCTAATAAAATCATTTTAGCAGGCTTTTCTCAAGGGGGTGTTGTGTCGCTACATTTAGCGCCGCGTTTTGAGCAAAAGCTTGGAGGTGTTATGGCACTGTCTACTTATATGTGTGTGCCGCAAAAATTTTCTGACGAAGCAAAGCATACTGATTTAAATGTATTTATGGCGCATGGTAGCCAAGATAACGTAGTACCGCATAGTGCGGGCAGAAGTGCGTTTGAAGTTTTAACAGCACATAACATGGATGTAAGCTGGCAAGAATACCCAATGGCTCATCAAGTTTGCGCTGAAGAACTGCAAGCTATCCGCCAATGGTTAATTGCTCGTTTAAGTTAATTTTGCAACCGCTGAGGTCAATATGAGTCAAAAAATAGTTATTAAAGCAAATGTTAAACGCGAACTACAAGAGAGCGTACCAACGGTAAGCTACGAGTGGAATTGGCGTCGTATTGTGAGTATTGCTATGTTGGTATTAATGACCTCTGCAGCTGTTGTGTATGGTTTAACAGCGTCTGTCAGTGCAGAGCAAGGCGAGCATCCAAATGAGCAAGAGCACTTCTTAAGTTTTAGTAATAGCGCTGCGAGCCAGACAAGCGATGAAGCAACAGGTGTTGAGCCTAAGCAACTAACAAATATCCCTGAAGAGTCTGTAGAGATAACACAGATGAGTATTGAACCGTTATTAGCTTTGCAAAATGAAAATCAAAAAAACATTTCAAGTAATACACCTAGCGAAGTCGATTTTGTAAACAATGATACGATTTTATTAGCTAACAACGAAATTGTGACTGATCAAAGCGAAAGCATTAATACAGAGTTAAACTCAAATCTTGATAATGAAGTGCAACAAGAAACCGCAGAAGCTCAAAATACAACAGAGCCTGCTAATCAGAGTAACTTACTCTTAGAGTTAGAAAACGATGATGGCGCATTGAGTGGCACTGAAGGTTTTTCGCCTACAGCTCAGGTTGCAAGTGTCGCATTGGGCGCACAAATTGATACGGATAAAATTAGCCGCGCGGTATTGACGCGTAAAGTAAGTAAGCGTGAGCCTACCAATGTGTTTGCTGCTGATGTTCGCTTGAGCCAGTTTGAGGATTCACTGTCATTTTTTAGTGAGTTAAAAGGTTTACAAGGGCAGCAGGTAAGGCATATATGGACCTTTGAGGGCAGCGTTATGGCAGAAATTTCGCTTAATGTCACATCTACTCGTTATAGAACGTACTCAACAAAAAACATTATGGATACACAAGCCGGTCACTGGCGTGTAGACGTAGTTGACGAACAAGGTAATTTAATTGCCCAAAAAGAATTTAGAATTTTAGCTGACTAAATACAGCTAAACGCAGTAATTAATTGGATACCCTTATGACAGAAAAAACAAAATTAGTACGCATCGCAACTCGTAAAAGCGCTTTAGCACTTTGGCAAGCTGAGTTTGTAAAAGCACAACTAGAGCATTTTCATGCAGATGTGCGTGTTGAATTAGTCCCAATGTCGACACAAGGGGACATTATATTAGATACCCCACTGGCTAAAATTGGCGGCAAAGGCTTGTTTGTTAAAGAGCTTGAACAAGCCATGTTAGATGGTCGTGCTGATATTGCTGTGCATTCTATGAAAGATGTACCCGTAGAGTTTCCAGAAGGATTAGCACTGCATACTATTTGTGAGCGTGAGGATCCACGTGATGCGTTTGTATCAAATAATTTTGCTAATTTAAGCGAGCTACCACAGGGCGCTATTGTCGGTACTTCTAGTTTACGCCGTCAGTGCCAAATTAAAGCACTTCGCCCTGATTTAGATATTCGTGATTTGCGCGGTAATGTAAATACACGTTTAGCTAAATTAGATGACGGCCAATACGATGCCATTATTTTAGCGGCTGCTGGGCTTATTCGTTTGGAAATGGAGGATCGTATTGCTGATTACATTGAGCCAGAAGTGTCGTTACCAGCAAATGGTCAAGGTGCTGTAGGTATTGAATGTCGTATCGATGACGAAGTAACAAAAGCGTTACTTGCCCCACTTGAGCATACGCAGACACGTATTCGTGTGAATGCAGAACGTGCGATGAATCGTCACTTAGAAGGCGGTTGTCAAGTACCTATTGGTGCTTATGCATTAGTTGATGGCGAACAGGTACATTTACGCGGTTTAGTTGGCGCAATTGATGGTAGCGAAATTTTACGTGACGAAGTAACCGGTCATATAAATGACGCAGAAATATTAGGCACTGAGCTTGCTAAAAAATTACTTGCGCAAGGTGCAGATAAAATTTTAGCTGAAGTATATCGAGACGCGTAATGCCACATATTCTGATAACTCGGCCCGAAGGAAAAGGCGTATCCCTTGCCCTGCAACTTGAGCAAGCGGGTTATCAGGCGTCTTTATTCCCTGTATTAAAAATAGCTTATTTAACCCCTTCTAACACGCAGCTTAGTCCGTTAATAAATGCAGATAAAATTATTTTTATTTCGCAAGATGCGGTTAATGCTCTTGCACTATTAAAGCCAAATATAAATACAAAAGCGCAGTTTTATGCGGTAGGGCAGCAAACTGCCGACACAATATACGCGTCATTTGGTGTGCGAGCCGCGATACCTAAGCAGTATGACTCTGAAGGTTTACTGGCGCTAAAGTCACTTGCTGAGGTTGATGGCAGTAATATAGTGTTAGTTAAAGGGCAAGGTGGTCGCCCCGATATAGCTAAAGTACTTAAAGAGCGTGGTGCATTTTTAAATAATTGCGTCGTATACAAACGAGAACCAGTGAGTGAGCTAGTTAATAGCTGGACAGACCACTGGCAAAGCAATAATGTACACGGTATAGTCATAACAAGTAATGCAGCAGTCGATGCCATTTTTACTCCCCTCGCTGCACCACAAAAACAATGGTTACAACAGTGTCAGTTTTATGTTGCCAGCGAGCGCATAGCCGCCTATTTACAACAGCAACAAGTAAGCTTGGCTAATATACATATTGCAGCAGGAGCTAGCGATGACGCTATGTTTGCCTGCATTAATCAGCAAGGTAGCACCATGAGCGAACAGTCAAAGTCGATAACGACAGAAAAAAACACACCAACAACAGCAAGCACGGCTTCAGCCAAATCAACGAAGCAAGAGCCAGTAACTGCAAAAAATGCCGCAGATAAAAATAAACAAAAAGTGAGTAAGGTGGCAACACTTGCGCTGCTTGTTTCGCTTATTGTCGCTTCTGGTGTTGGATACGAGTTTTATCAAAAATTAAATGCTGGTAAAGCACAAAACCTAGCGGTTAATGATTTGAATGAGCAAAATAAGTTACTTACTCAAGAGCTGCAAGCACTTAAGTCAGCCCAATCTAATTTGCAACAAGCGTTGTTTAATAGTGAGAAAAAAATTGCCGCAGCACTAAGTGAAAATGCAGCTCAAAATCAGCAAGAACTAAAAGCAGCTTTGCAAAAAGCGCAGCAACAAGGCTCATCTTTAAACCCACAAGAAGTAACCAGCTTACAACGTATGGCTGAGTTTAAGTTATGGGCTGAGAAAGATTACCAAGGCACTAGTGCGGTTTTAAAACGCTTAGATGCATTACTTAGTGAGCACCCAGGTACAGTTGAAGTTCGCCAAGCTATTATGCAAGATATACAAACACTTGATAGCCTTAAGTCTGTTGCAACAGAGGCTATTTACTTACAGCTAAACAGTGTGCTAACCAGTATTGATGACTTGGTATTTAACGCCGTTAATTTACCTCAAGAAGCCGCTGTAATTGACGAAAATGCTTTAAGTGATAATGTGAGTGATTGGCAGCAAAATTTAAGCAATAGCTGGAATAAGATTGTTGATAGTTTCATCACTGTTCGTCAGCATGAGGGCGTTTCTATTGAGCCATTACTTACCGATCAAGAACGTCATCTAATTAATCAGCGTATTAAACTTAACCTGACCCAAGCACAAGATGCACTAATGAGTAAGCAGGCAAGTATTTTTTTTAACGCTTTGAGCGAGGCAAAACGCTTAGTGGCTGAATACTTCAAACAAGACGATGGTGCAACTAAGTCAGTACTCAAAGCGTTATCAAATCTTGAAAAAGAGCAACTTAACTTTAATCCAGAAGTAACACTGCAAAGTACACAAAAGGTTAAGGAGTGGGCGCAATGATAGGGTTAATTATATTAATTGTCGCTATTGTTGCTGTAATAGCGATTACCCCGTTTGCATTAGATGAAAAAGGCTACGTGCTTATTTCATTTAATAATACAACGATAGAGGGCACGATAGTTTCGTTTTGTATTATGGCGATAGTTACAGCTATTGTTTTATATTTAACATACAAGCTAATACGTTATTTTTTATCGATTTATCACAACACTAAACATGGCTTTTTTGCACGTAGTCAAGAGCGTAAACAAGTAGCTATTGAGCAGGCTTTGTGGAGTGCTATTAACGATGATTATGAGCATGTAGAACAGGCTTTATCGGGTAATAGCGTACCAGATAAGTTTGACGATATTCGCTTAGCCTTACTTGCAAAAGCAGCGCTTGCCAATAATCAAACAGATAAAGCACTTGAGCGTTTATTTGAAATAAGCCCAGAGCATCAATTAAAAGTAGCAAAGTTATGGTTGGCAAGTGGTGACAGCAGTGCGATTGAATCGCAAATGCGTGTGAGTGCTGAATCTAAAAAAGCGACTGCACTTGAGTTAAAACTGTATACCGAGGTGTTAGTGCAACAACAGCACTTTAGTGCTTTAGAAGAGTTTTTACCACGATTACTGCGCCAAAAAGTATTTTCAAGTGAGCAATGGACGCGTGTTTTTAGTGCTTACTTTTCGGCTCAGCCAGTTGATAAAATTACGAGTAAATATAAACAACTTCCTAAAAAGCTACAAGCCTACGCACACACAGCTTATTTGGCAATAATGACTTCGGCAGGTCAACTTATTGAGGTTGAAGGCGATTTAATTAAAATGGTTAAGCACAATGACCAACACGAACAACTGGCTTTTATATTAAATGGTGCAACTAATGGCAATGCAATTAAGTTGCAAACAAGTATTCAGGAACGCCTTAAAAAAGATGACAATAATAATGCATTATTGTTAGGGCTTGCTTGTCTTGCCAATGCACAAGGTGATTACGATCTTGCTGCCAGAGTGTTTGATAAAGCGTTAAATCCAGAGAATAAAAAGCAATTCTCCCAGCAAGCAGCATTAAGCTATAAAAACAGTGCACAAGCAGAAAAGGCGCTCGTCTTGTATCAATAAACAACTACATAGTGTTTTTGTAGTTTGGAAGCACAAGCAGTGAAAAAGCTTTTATTATTAATTTCTAGCTTAGCTTGTGCTTACTTCTTTACTGGATATTTTAGTAACCCTCTTCTTGCTACAAATAGTTATGCTATTTCTGCATGGTCGCCCTCGGTAGGTTTTTAATTTTGGGGCATAGGGCATCACTTGTCTAATCGATAAGTTGCGTTATTTTTGCATAAAAAGCAGACATATGACCGCTTAAACTTAACGCAAACCATATAGACTTGAAAAATAACACTATCTGCGTATCATGCGCGCAAATTTAACTAAACTGGGTTGCTATTATGATAAATAGAAAATTACCTTTGCTAGATATTCACCGTCATTTAGATGGTAATGTACGTGCGCAAACCATATTAGAACTTGGTCGTCAGTTTAATATAGAGCTACCAGCAGATACCGTTGAGGCACTCATTCCTCATGTTCAAGTTATTGACCCTGAGCCAAACCTTATGGCTTTTTTACAAAAATTAGATTGGGGCGTTACTGTACTTGGCGATTATGATGCATGCAGACGTATCGCGATTGAAAACATTGAAGATGCACAAGCACAAGGCCTTGATTACGTAGAGCTTCGATTTAGTCCTTATTATATGGCGCAAAGCCAAGGCTTACACCCTGAAGGGGTTGTAGAGGCGGTTGTTGATGGTATTAAATCAGCCACAAAGGGCGTGAATATAAAAGCTAACTTGATTGGCATTTTATCGCGTACCTATGGCGTGAAAACGTGTCAAAAAGAGCTTGAAGCACTACTTGCATTTAAAAATGATTTAGTAGCGGTTGATTTAGCCGGTGACGAAATTGGCTTTCCGGGTGAGTTATTTGTAGAGCACTTTAAGCAAGTACGAAATGCGTATTTAGCATCGACTATTCATGCTGGAGAGGCACTTGGTGCCCCAAGTATTTGGCAAGCAATTAATGAGCTAGGTGCAAGCCGAATAGGGCATGGCGTTAAAGCAATTGAAGATCCAAAACTAATGGATTATTTACGCGATAACCGTATTGGTATTGAGTCGTGCTTAACAAGTAATATTCAAACCAGCACAGTAAACGATTTAGCTAAACACCCGCTTAAACAGTTTTTAGACCATGGTATTTTAGCGTGTATTAATACCGATGACCCTGCGGTTGAAGGAATTGAAATTGAGTATGAATATACCGTTGCAGCGCCTAAGGCTGGCCTATCTCAAGTTGATATGGAAAAAGCGCAAGCAAATGCATTAGAAATAGCATTTTTAAGCGATGGCGACAAAAAAGAGCTTTCAGCACTCGCTAGCGCACGTTAATTTAAGAGTATTAAAAATGCCGCTTTATATAAGCGGCATTTTTGTATCTGTAACTTAGATTTAGTGTGTTTGGCAACTTATGTAATTATCGTAAAGTGCTTTAAGTACATCTGCTCGGCTGATCATGCCGATTACTTTAGTGCCATCTACAACAGGGTAGTTTTTTGGTTTACCAGGCTGCATTTGCTCTGCAAGCTCAATAATATTGGTGTCGCCGCTAACAGTAACTACTTCTGTTTGCATAAGCTGTGAAACTTTAACCATACCATCACAAAAATAGCTGCTTTGTGTCAGTGGCTTTAAAAGCTCTTGCTCAGAAATAAATCCTACTAGGCATTTATCTTTATCAAACACTGGTGCACCAAGCAGTTTAAATTTTTGTAGTTCTGCTATGGCTGTTGTCATTTCTGTATCCGGTGTTATGTTTGGCAGTTTACGCTGCATAAAATCTTTTACTTGTGTATTTAGCATTTGGGTCTCTCCCGCTGATGTTCTACACAAAGTATGGTTTATAGATAGGAATTTAGGAAATTGTTTATATTGATGAGTGTGATAGGTTCTAACTATTAAATATTTGTTGTTATATAAAATAAAAGCACCGATTAGGTGCCTTTATTTATAACTGAAAGTTAATTTCAATTATTTGATAAATGCAAATGCATCGGCGTACATGTTTTCGCGGATTGCACCGTGAGCAATGAAGTCATCACGGACGATACCTATCATATCAAAGCGCCCAGCCATGTATATATCGTATGGTGCAAGGGATACGATATCTTGCATTACTGCTTTATGTACATAGCCGGTATGACCTTGCCAATTAGCTGACGGGTTTTCTACCACAGGAATAAACTCAAAGTTTTTGTGGCTATCGGCCCACGTTTGCATTTCTGCGTGTGCGTATAATGCAGACTCTTCTTTTGCACCCCAGTAAAACAGCACAGGGCGGTCGCATTTAATTTCGGCTAAGTGATCAGCCATTGATTTGGCGTATGAAAAACCAGTACCGCCAGCAAGCAAAATAATAGGACGCTTACATTGCAGGCGTAATTGCGAAATACCAAGTCCAGCTTCTATATCTACTAACTGCTCGTTGCTATGAGCATTTCGTAAATGCTCTAGCGATTGCATTGCATACGAATCGGCACCAGATGCGCCAATATGCAGTTCTATTTCGTCACATTGCGAAGGGCGGCTAGCAATAGAAAATGCACGCTTGTCTTTTTCGCCCAATACCAGTTGCATGTATTGGCCAGCTTCAAAGGTCACAGGTTGTTGTGGCTTTAAAATTACTTTATGAACAAATTCTGTAAGTGGGCTGATAGCTACAACTTCAGCTTTTAATGTTTGCATTTTTTACCTTTTAGCAGCGCTTTTAACAGCAGATACGCAATCGAATGACTCGATTCTAGCATATCTGCAGGGTTATTTTATAGCCTGTTATGTACTTACATATAAACACTTAAACAATATTAAGGCTTTCCCAAATATCATCTACGCGGTCTTTGGTCTCTTTATCCATAACAATAGGCTCGCCCCATTCGCGAGTGGTTTCGCCAGGCCATTTATTGGTAGCATCCATTCCCATTTTTGAACCTAGGCCAGAGACCGGCGATGCAAAGTCGAGGTAATCGATTGGTGTGTTTTCTATTAATGTAGTGTCACGAGCAGGGTCCATTCGGGTTGTTATGGCCCAGATAACATCCTCCCAATCACGAGCATTAATATCGTCATCGCACACAATGACAAACTTGGTATACATAAACTGACGTAAAAAAGACCAAACTCCCATCATCACGCGCTTAGCATGACCTGGATATTGTTTTTTCATTGTTACAATTGCCATGCGGTATGAACACCCTTCAGGCGGAAGGTAAAAATCAACGATTTCAGGAAATTGCTTTTGTAATATCGGCACAAATACTTCATTGAGTGCGACACCTAAAATAGCAGGTTCATCAGGCGGACGGCCAGTGAAGGTACTGTGATAAATAGGGTTTTTACGATGCGTTAAGTGAGTTACCGTCATAACTGGAAAATCATCTACTTCATTATAGTAACCAGTATGATCGCCATAAGGGCCTTCAGGCGCCATTTCTCCGGGCATAATGTAACCTTCAAGTACGATTTCTGCACTAGCAGGGACTTGTAAGTCATTTGAAATAGATTTAACCACTTCGGTTCTGCTGCCACGCAATAAACCGGCAAATGCGTATTCACTCAGCGTGTCAGGCACTGGGGTGACTGCGCCTAGTATAGTGGCCGGATCGGCTCCGAGTGCCACCGATACAGGGTAAGGTTGCCCTGGATTTTCTTTGCACCATTCTTGAAAATCAAGTGCGCCACCACGATGCGACAACCAACGCATAATTATCTTGTTCTTACCTAATAATTGCTGGCGATAAATACCTAAATTTTGGCGTTTTTTATAGGGTCCTTTAGTAACTGTAAGACCCCAAGTAATTAATGGTGCTGCATCACCTGGCCAGCAATGCTGAATAGGCAATTTAGTTAAATCTACATCATCACCTTCTAAAATCACTTGTTGGCAAGGTGCTTTTTTTACTTCTTTTGCAGGCATATTAAGCACTTGCTTAAATATAGGTATAGCGCCCAGTGCTTCTTTAATACCTTTTGGCGGTTCAGGCTCTTTTAGAAAAGCGAGTAATTTACCTACTTCACGTAGCTCGCTAACCTCTGTTTGGCCCATTCCCATTGCTACGCGTTTTGGTGTACCAAATAAGTTGGTAAGCACCGGCATATCGTAGCCTTTTGGATTTTCGAATAATAACGCAGGGCCTTTAGCACGTAATGTGCGATCAGATATTTCAGTCATTTCAAGATACGGGTCGATTTCTTGGGTGATGCGTTTAAGTTCGCCTTTTTTTTCAAGCAAATCGATAAAATCACGTAGATCTTTATATTTCATTGTGGGCCGCTATTAAGCAAAAGAGTTAAAGTATTATACCCATTTCATGCAAGGCAAGTCATTACTTGCACTTAAAACTTAAAGCGCTCTACGGCACTTGTTAAGGAGTGTGCAAGTTGATTTACGTCTTCACTTTCGCTTGCTAGGGTTGTTGCGTTGTTGGCATTTAAGGTGGCTTGCTCTGTTACCTTTGCCATTATTTTTTGAATATCGTTACTATTAGTCAATTGTTCATGCGAGGCGTTTGCAATTTGCTCACTCATTTGATTAACCGATAGTAATGTACTCTTGATACGCTCCACGGCCTGGTTTAGTTCAGTACTGTTTTCAACACATTGTTTAGCCTGTTGTTGACCATCGTTAATTTCACTTTGTGTTGTTTTAGTATGTTGTTGTAATGTTTGGATCATGGTATTTATTTCGCTCGTTGAGCTTTGTGTACGCGCAGCTAGTGATCGAACTTCATCAGCGACAACTGCAAATCCTCGTCCGTTTTCACCAGCTCTTGCTGCTTCTATTGCAGCATTGAGCGCAAGTAAGTTTGTTTGCTCAGCAATACTACTAATTGTCTCGACAATGGCACCAATGAGATCGGTAAATTCAGCAAGCTCTTCTGTGCTACTAACTGCTTTATCTAAACGGCTCAATAGTGCCTCAATACTCAGGCTATTTTGATTTGCAATTTGGTTTACGTCATTAGCAAACTGTGAGGCGTTAGTTATTTCACTTGATGTGTTATCGGCTTGTTCATAAACCGCTTGTGAGTTGGTTAACATGTTTTGTGCAAGGGCGGTGGCTTGTGCGCTACGTTCTAATTGTTGTTGTGCAACTATGGTCATTTGTTGGCCTTTTTCACTGGTTTGAATGGCCGATTTATCCAGTTCATGCGCATCGTTACTAATAGCTTTTATTAAATGACTTAGGTCATCACTAAGCTTATTTATATTGTTAAATAAAGTACCAAATTCATCTTTACTACGGGGATGGCTGCGTTTAGAAAAATCTCCTGAGGCAATACGTGTTAAGTCACGATTTACTTTTTTAAGAGGTTTAAGCATCGCGTTGGTTGTAAAAATAGAAATTATAATTAGCAAAGCAATGAGTATTAGGGCTGTGATGATGACTGATTTTGACCCCACACTAATCGCTGACTTAGCATTATCTTGAAGAAGATTAAAGCGTTCATCGGCAAGCTCATTTAGTTTAAGCAGCTGGTTCTCAATATTTATAAACTCCTGCTGAAAACGTTCAAAGCTTTGTTGTGCTGCAGTTTTGTTTTCGAGTGTTTTATTTTGTTCGGTGTAAATACCGCTTGATCCATTTAATAAGGTTCTTAAATCTTTAAACTGAGTGATTAGCTGGGCGACATTTAGATCATTTATAAAAGGTGTGCTCTGTTGCTCTAAATAATTAAAGTTAGGCTCAATATTATCTAGTAAAAAAGAGGTATCTTGCTGGAGGTTGTTTAGCTCGTCAGTGCTGGTTGTTTGTGTAATGTTTTTAATGTTGTTACTTAAGTTAAAGAGTAAATCATCAATACGCGTTGCTGTGCCAAACATAGAATTAAGTAGAGGTTGTTGCTTTTCAGGAACGGTTAATAGCTCTATATCAAGTAAGTTATTACTCAAGTTACTTAGTTGATCGCCAAACTTTTTAATAAGTGTTGCTGTGGTACTTTGTGCTTTAAAGCGTTGCTCTTTGGCAGTAAACATTGCTGCACTTATTGCATTTAACTTATTAAAGTTACCAGTTGTTGTAGCCAGCAGAGTTTGCATGCTTTGCTGCTGCACTAGTTGAGGTTTAAGCGTATTTAGCATTACTAAAAATTGTTTTTGTTCTGCGAGCGCTTGAGTTTTATTTAGTAATAGTAAGTCAGGTTTAGTTTGACTATAAGCGAGTGCATTAAACTTGGTAATTGAAAGGAGCGATAATCTTAAATCTTTACTTACTTGCTGCGTAGGAACTGCGAGGGTTTCTATTCGCAAAGTAGTTGTACTAATTTGATTTAACGACCAGTAAAAAAACAAACTACTGGTCAGCATTAATAGCCCAATGGCGGAAAAGGCTAAGATTATTTTATGTTTTATGGCAATAGAACGCATAACTTCATCAGCAAAATTAAGACTTTATTGAGTGTAGCAGTATTTTTAATAGGTTGTTAGTTCGCCACTAATTAATGCTCCACTGATGCTTTTTCCCTGCAATTATCAACATTGCATTATCTCCTTTACCTCAAAATAATACATCTTCGTTTATATATTTATTGCCTGAAGCGCTTTTTTCATAGTCGAGAGAGTGTGTTTGATGATTAAAAGTGAGTTTTGCTTTTTCATCGTTGATAGGCTTGATAACGAGTGTGTTTACATCGCAAGAATAGAGTGTACTTAGTTGTTTGTCACTGCATGCAATTAAGCTAAGCAAGCTTATTACAAATGCTAAGTGCAGTTTCATTTTTACCTCCTGTGATTTTTAAAATAAACGCCTTTAACTGGTCTCCCCCTAAATTCTAATAAGGGAATAACAAAATAAAATTAACCGTTGGTGAAAGCAGCGCTTTACGCTATGTTTACAGCAATATTTTTTGAGCTAGGAAGCTGTATGGCTGGCACTAATCTTTTAACATTACTAGATGATATTACAACCTTACTCGATGACATTGCGACTATGAGTAAAGTGGCAACTAAAAAAACGGCTGGTGTATTGGGCGATGATCTAGCACTTAATGCACAGCAAGTTACAGGTGTTGCCGCTGAGCGTGAGTTACCGGTTGTTTGGGCTGTGGCGAAGGGCTCATTTTTAAATAAAGCGATACTCGTTCCAGCTGCACTACTAATCAGTGTGTGGTTACCGTGGTTAATAACGCCGCTTTTAATCATTGGCGGCTTATTTTTGTGTTTTGAAGGAGCGGAAAAAGTATTTGCTAAGTTTTTACCTGATCATGATGAAGCAGTAGATGAAGATGAAAAATTAGATTTAGTTGAGTATGAAAAACAAAAAGTAAAAGGCGCAATTAGAACTGACTTTATTCTTTCTGCTGAAATTATTGTTATTACACTTGGTACAGTGGCTGGTGCGACATTAATAAATCAAGCATTAGTGCTATGCGTGATTGCGATTGTAATGACTATTGGTGTGTATGGTTTAGTTGCAGGTATTGTTAAATTGGATGATGCAGGGCTTTATTTACTCAACCAATCTAAGGTAAAAGCTAATAAATTTAAAGAGTTACTAGGTAAAGGTTTGCTCGCTGCCGCACCTAGGCTAATGCAGTTTTTAGCGTTTGCTGGCACAGTTGCGATGTTTTTAGTGGGTGGCGGTATTTTGGTGCACGGTATTAAAGTATTGCATCATACACAGTTGGATGTAACAAGCTATGCTCAATCGGTCGCTGGCGGCACTGGAGAAATATTAGCGCCACTAATATTTGATGGTTTGCTAGGTGTTGCTGCTGGTTTAGTTGTTGTGCTTATACATGTAGCTTACACAAAGCTATTTAAAAAATAACTAATAAGCTGGCGTATTATGTACGCCAGCTTATTAAAATCTATCATTTCATACCAATTGCATTGAATTAGTGAGTTATTTAATACGCTAGAATGATCATGTTTTTGATAAAATTGGTATCACTATGGTCTACAGCTTAACATTTTACTGTTTCACAAAGAGATTCTAACTCAAATTGTGCTTTAGTATTTTTCTGTTCAATTGCTTTCTTATACCAATAAATAGCCTGCTGATAGCTTTGATCAGTTCCTTGTCCATCGCGATACATTTGCGCTAAATTCAATTGTCCCCACTGAGAGCCTGATTCAGCGGCGAGTTTAAAACTATCAAGTGCTTCGTTAAATAATCCATCTTTAAAATAAATAATGCCTTGTTGATTGTTTTTATCGAGCTTTAAGCCTTTATATAGTGGCTTAGGTTTAGGTGGATGCATCACAAACCCACCATAAAGAATGTTAGCATAAGGGCGCAACACGTCGTAAATAGCTTCGTCTTTATACAAACGCTTTACTTCATCACGAGGGAGAGTGATTGTTTTAGTGGAAAAGTAATTGTCTTGAATTAGTTGGCTAGTTCGCATTGCCAAAGTAATACTATTATTACGTTTATAGCTGTAGTTACTTATCTGAAAGGTAATAAATTGTTCGTCAAAATTTAACACTTGAGCAATTTTTAAGTTGGTTAGGGTCCAGGGCTCGTGTGTAAATTTGTCGGCGTGTACTAAGTAGGTATCATATATTTTAGGCGTATTTAAATAGCTTTTCTTTCGAGTCTCGCTATTAAGGTGCTGCTGATAAAAAAATAAAACAATCCAAAGTAATAAAAATACACCAATAAAGTATTTAGGTAGGCTGATCTTTTCTATTAACGGTAGTTGCGTTATTTTAACTGGTTCGCTTTTTCCGCATTGATAGCACTCGCGTTTATAACTCAATTTTAAGGTAAGCATAGGTAAAATAATAAAGCGTAGGTAGCGGCTTTTATTCACTAAATGGTAGGTATCGCTTTGACAGTCGGGGCAGCGTATTGGTTGTGTAAAATGTGGAAATGATTCGCTGGTATTGAAAAGCAACATAAAGCACGCTCCTTGTTTAATTACCTAAAGGTAAAACAAGAAGCGTGTTAGTTAAAGCTACAAACTGTAAGTAAGTATGTCTGTTATTATTTAACCAGAGTTCAGGTTATTTATTTTGAGCTTTAGGCTTAATCGTTGTTTTAGCATCGGCAGCCATTAAAGCAAATACAGCGTATGCAGCGGTATTTTGACGAAGCTTAGCGGGTGTTACTTTATCAAGCGTATCGTCGGCTGTGTGATGGTAATCAAAGTAATCTGTTCCATCTTGCGCAAGTTCAAAAATAGGCGCTGACGTTGCATTTTTAAGAGGGATTAAATCAGGTCCGCCTTTTGCTTCATTTTGGCCAATGTGTTCAATATTTAATGGCGCAAGCTCTTTTGCTATAGCACGTACTACTGGTAATGACTCTGCGCTTACATTCGATTCAAAACCATAGACTACATCGGCACCAAAATCAGACTCAGCGGCCGCAACTATATTGTTTAGCTCATCCTTGTGCTGTGCAAAGTAAGCTTTAGCACCCCAAAGGCCGAGTTCTTCAGCGGCAAAAAGCACCACGCGAATACTACGTTTAGTGCGTTTTACATCGCTAATATGCTTAGCGGCTGCCATCGTTAATGCAACGCCTGCACCATCATCTAATGCGCCAGTCCCTAAGTCCCAAGAATCTAAATGCCCGCCAATTAACACATATTGCTCGGGATTTTCGGTACCATTAAATTGGCCAATAACGTTATAACCAGTGCCTTGACCACGATCTTCATTTTGCACATTAATATTTACAGTAACGCTTTTGCCCAGCGCAATCAGGCGAGCAATTTGGTCGGCATCAGGGTTGGCAATTGTTACGTTAGGGATTTTTGTTACACCGTCTTTATAGTGGCTACCACCAGTATGTGCAAAACGGTGATGCGCAGTACTGACTGAGCGCATCATATAACCAATTGCACCTTTTTTAGCGGCTTCCACAGAACCAGTTGAACGTGCACGAACGGCAGGGCCATAACCATTACCATCAATGTCGCGGTTCATACGGTAGTTAATATAGGCAATTTTACCCTTTAAACTGTTTGCTGGGGCTGCGATCAACTCATCAAGGGTTTCAAATAATATAACTTCAGCAGTAATACCGTCTTTTGGTGTGCTCACACTATGACCAAGTGCGGTTAAATTTAGTGTTTGTTCACTCGGGGTAAGAATTTTACCGCTTTCACTGAAGCGGCGCCATTCAGGGAAAGTTGCTTCTTCTAGCCATACCTTATCAAAACCCAGTTCATTAAATTTTTCTTGTGCCCATGCAACGGCTTTTTTATCATTTTCTGTACCAGGAAGGCGTGGGCCTATCTCAGTGGTAAGAGATTCCAGTAATTGATAGCTTAAGTCACTGTTGAGCGCTGAGTTGCGTACTTCGTCTACTTGTTGTAGTTGTTTTTGGGTAAATTCGGCGCTGTTAGCGTTTGCAGCCATACTGCTGGTAAGAAGGAGTGCGGTAATCAATTTTTTCATATTGGAAGGCCTTTTTAATAATTAACACTATTAGAGCATGTAATAAACACGATAAAAAATAGATGAGATGAATAGACTTTGTTATAGGTTTAATAAGGTTATATATAAAAAGTTTAGATATAAAAAAGCCCGCGTAATTTAGGCGGGCTATATTTTAAAACTATATTTTAAGCGTTTAATTAAAAGCTAAATTGCGCAGCCAAACGAAGATTTGTACCTTCTCCAACAGTTACGTTATTAGTACCGCCACCACCTAGGTAGTTTTTATCAAATAAGTTTTTAACGTTTAAACGTAGGTTGATATCAGTATTGTTTATATTAAATTTGTAAGTTGCACCAATATCAACGCGGGTATACGCGTCCTTAGTAATGGTGTTATTACTATTAGCAAAACGTTCGCCTTCATAAAAAGCACCGGCATTAAATGCAATGGCGTCGTTTAACTCATAGCGAGTCCAAAGAGATGCAGACCATTTTGGTGTATCTGTTGGACGTGCGTTGCCTTGAACATATTCAGCATCAATGTACATTGTTGATGCCATGACAAATAAACGATCAGTGGCTGCGCCTTGTGCACCTAGTTCAAAACCTTTGTGGCGTTGCTCACCGGCCTGTGTTGTAATTGTTTCAATATTACCTGCTGGATTATCTAACTGCTCAGTGATCAAGGTGCCTGTTTTGCTAATGTCGAAAAGTGCACTGCTAAGCATTAAGCGATCATCAAATAATTGCCATTTAATGCCTATTTCTTTTTGCTCAGAAGTAACAGCATCAAGTTTCATACCGTTATTAGCATCATTTTCATTGATTAAGGTATCACTACTTTGTGGTTCAAAGCCTTCAGAATAACTACCATATATAGTTGCTGAAGCATTCGGGTGGTATAACACGCCAAACTTAGGCACGAATGACTCATTGTCTGCGCCTTCTTTATTTTGTTTGTCAAATCGACCACCGACAGATACTTGCCACTCTGGTGTGAATGTCATCAAATCTTGAAAATAAACGCCATAGAAGTCATATTTAGATTCTCGTTTGGTTGTATCCGTTGTGTAACTCACGTCTGGGCGAGCTGGCTCAATTTGGCCTGCAGAGTAGGTAATAGAGTCACTAGAAGTGCGTAATTGACCATAGTAATAATCAAGCGAATTTGCACCAATCAATAGTTGGTGTTGGACGCCTGCGGTTTCAAATTCACCGATAAAGTCAATAAATGCAGTGGTAAACTGCCAGTCATCAAAACGATCATAAGGGCGAGATTCATAGCTATCACCTTGAGTAAAAGAAGACGGTTTACGAGGTGCTGATTCAAAACGCTGGCGTTCAAACGTTTGTTCGTTATAGCCAAGCTTTACTTGCCAGTTATCGGTTAAAAATACTTCTAGGTCTACACCTAGGTTTTCTACCGTTATATCGGTAAATGCCCAAGACATATCGCGAATTGTTTTGTCATCGCCAATTACGTTAGCATTTTCATCAATCCAAGCGCCAGTATCTAACCCTGCTTTATCATCTGTGCGGTCATAATGCACACGTACTAATGCGTTGTCGCTAATATCGTAATCTACAACTAATGCACCTAAAAAGCGGTCGCGTTCACGGTTTTCACCGTTTTGGTACTCACGCCAGTAGTCAACATCTTGCTTTACTAAAATCCCGCGAGCACGTAAATCTTCCGATTCAGTTAATGCGCCTGCAGCATCTACCATAAAGCGAGTAGAACCATGCTGATCTACATCGGCACTGGCATTAAATAATGTTTGTGCAGTTGGTTTTTTGGTTACCATATTTACCAAGCCACCAGGGCCTGATTGACCATATAAAATGCTTGATGGACCCTTAATAACCTCTACTTGCTGCAGGATTTCGATTGGTTGTTGGTAGTGTGACCAATGCTGATGCCCGTCGCGTAAATAGCCTGTTGATGAGCTTAACTCAAAGCCACGTAAATTAAATACTTCGCGGTTACGTTGTTGCGAGCCTGCAGTTAAGCTTGCGTCATTGGTAAGCACTTCGCCAAGGGTTGTGGCAAGTTGCTCGTTAACAATAGTATCCGTTATTACAGTGACAGATTGTGCAGTTTCAAGTAATGAGGCTGATGTTCTCATTGCACCATTAGCGTTATCTACTTTGTAGTCATTAAAGTAACTACCTTTTACTTCTATGTGTTCAAGATCGGTAGTGGTTGCAGATACGTTTGTTGTAATGCTTGCCAATAGTGCTATGTAAAGAGGATTCAGTTTCATTTATTGCTTCCAGAGCTGTTATGTAAAAAATAATCGGGATCTTAATGAAAACTACTATCATTTTCAACTACTATTATTAACCTACATTTATAATGTGTTTGCTCATGGTTGCCAATTACGAATTCTGCTATTATTAGCGGCATATCCAGTGGGGTTTTCTCCCATGTTATTTTTATTGCTATGGAATTTATTGTGACTTCAACTGCTTTTTCATCTTTGGCTTTACCAGCTGGACTCGTTGATAACTTATCAACACTTGGCTATGCCCACATGACACCTGTACAAGCGCAAAGTTTGCCGCCTGTACTTGCTGGTAAAGACATCATTGCTCAGGCAAAAACCGGTTCAGGTAAAACTGCTGCGTTTAGCTTGGGTGTATTAGCTAAATTAAACGTAAAACGCTTTCGTATTCAATCTTTAGTGTTGTGTCCGACTCGTGAGCTTGCCGAGCAGGTTGCGGTTGAAATGCGTAAATTAGCACGCGGCATTCATAACATTAAAATATTGACATTATGTGGAGGCGTTTCAATTGGTCCACAAATAGGCTCACTTGAACATGGCGCACACATTATCGTTGGCACCCCTGGGCGTGTTGATGATCATATTCGTAAAGGTACTTTACGTTTAGATGATGTTGAAACGTTGGTACTTGATGAAGCCGATCAAATGCTTGATATGGGTTTTCAAGACACATTAGATGCAATTATTGAGCGTATTCCACAAAATCGTCAAACATTGTTATTTAGTGCAACATTCCCACGCGCTATTGAAGCAATTGCTAAGCGTGTACTTAAAAATCCAGAAATGGTTAAAGTAGAAGAAGAGCAAGCCAAGAGCACAATTAAGCAGTACTTCTACAAAATGGATAATAATAAGCAGCGTTATCCAACGCTTAAATTATTGCTACTTAAATTTACGCCACAAAGCTGTGTTGTATTTTGTAATACCAAAGTAGAAACACAACAAGTATGTGATGATTTAGCCGACGAGGGCTTTAGCGCAGTTGCGCTGCACGGTGATTTAGAACAACGCGATCGTGAACGTACGTTAATTCACTTTTCAAACAAGAGTGCTTCAATACTTGTTGCCACCGATGTTGCAGCACGTGGTTTAGATATTGATGACATGGATATGGTTATTAACTACCATTTAGCACATGACACGCAAACACATGTACATCGTGTTGGTCGTACTGGTCGCGCTGGTAAAAAGGGCATTGCATGTTCGATTTACGGTGAAGCAGAAGCGTTTAAAATTGCACAAATTGGCGAACATTACGAACGCGATATTACGCCTGAGCAAATGCCTCCGTTTAATTTATTAGACAAGCCGCCTTACCGCCCTGAAATGGTTACTTTAATGATAGATTCAGGTAAAAAGCAGAAAGTGCGCGCTGGGGATATTTTAGGTGCTTTAACAGGTAAAGATGGGGTTGCAGGTCGTCAAGTGGGAAAAATTAACGTACTTGATAATGTAGCGTTTGTTGCTGTTGAACGTAACTCATCAAAGCCGGCACTTCGTAAACTAACCGAAGGCAATATTAAAGGGCGTAAAATACGCGCTCGCCGCCTTACTCGCTAGTACATTCTTAAATAGGACATTAACGGGCAGTGTTTTTTAGCTGCTCGTATTCCTCTTTTATTTGCTTAAACTTTATGGCGCAGCCATCGGGCTTATCGGGATGGTGCTTCAATGCCTGTTGTCTCCAGCATTTTTGTAACTCTTTTAATGTGTAGTTGTTTGGTAATTGCCACTTGCTTGTAAGTGCGTGATAATCTTCTTGCGTTAAAGTTGGTCTAGTATATTCACGTTCAAATTGTCCCCAAAAATCATTTAATAGTGCATCAACTTCTTGTGTTGAAGTGTCATAATTTTGCCAATCTAAATAGTAGTCTCTCAAACTGGTTCTGTGTGAAATTGGGTTTGTTACACTTTTTTCTAAGAGTTCTATATGTAAAGTTGAGATTAACAGAATTTGTGGGAGTAGTTGCTCCTGTAACTGATATAAAGCATTCATGATTAAAAAGTTACGCTTAAATAAATCACGTTGAGGGTTCTCATCCAATGATTTTACTGCACCGCAGTTTATTAGTTCTGATGCTAGAATATGAACTTGCCAGACCTTCTTTGTTAATATTATGTCAAAAATTTTGTCTATCAGAGGGTTAAGCATTGTTTACGCCCTAGTTATTAGTGTATCTTCGATGGATATTACATTGTTATAAGTAACAATTTGAAGGATTGAAACTATGCAAGGCAAGCTTAAATGCCTCTTATTCATTGTATGCAGTTTGCTCTTTATACCAAGTTATGGTCAACAAGTTACTTCAATCTTAGAGGAATTGAAGGAACAAAAGCAATGGGATGCAAAGCTTCAATTAGGAAGTACGCTACTCAATGAGCAAAAAGTTACACCGCAAGAACGTGTTGTAGTATATGCAGAGCTTGCCGATACTGCGCTTTCTATTGGTAAATACGGCGATGCGTTAAATTACTTTCAATTACTTGAGCTACAAACATCCGATTCATTTCTCCCTAATGAACACTTCCGTGCAATAAAAATGCAAGGTGTTGCGCTATTTTACCAAGGCTTGTTTCAGCGCGCTATTGCTGAATACGATCGTGCACTTGATATTGCAGAACTAAAAAATAAATTATTAGAACAAGCTAACTTATTAAATAATATAGGGTTAGCTTATTTTGAAATGCACAAATTGGTAATGACCCTTGAATACTATTTAAAGGCAAAAGCGCTCTATGAGGCAGGTGGTAGTGAGCAAGATCAGAGTGATATTTTACTCAACATAGCGGGTGTTTATATGCGCTTATCTCGTTATGAAAATGCAATGAATATCTATCAGGATGTCGTAAAAATATTTCGAAAAATAGGGGATGATCTCGGTATTGCCATCGTTCATAACAATATAGGGGTGGCGTATTTTGAGAGTAATCAGCTAGATTTAGCGCTGCATTATTATCAATTAGCATTGCGTTATTATTTATCTGCTGATGACTTTAATAAGTTAGCTAATCAGTATATTAACCTTGCAAATGTAAATATTGCTTTAAACAAGGTAGACGTAGCGTATGAGCAAGCAAACTTAGCGATAGAGTATGCATTAAAAATTGATAACCATAATTTAGAGCTAAGTGCGCTGCATGCCTTAGCAAAAGTTTTGTTTGTAAAAGGGATGTTAGATGATGCAAAAATTAACATTGAGCGCGTTTTTGAGTTGCTTAAAGAGCATAGTAATGATCGTATTATGCGAGAAGGGCTTGGTACTTATGCTTTAATAGAGGGAGCGCTTGGAAATTACGAAAATGCTATGCAGCAGCACGAAAGGTATAAGATTGAGCAGCGTAAATTAAGAAGTGAGTCCATTATTCAAGCTTTGGCTGTGTTAGAAAAGCAATTTAAGGCTACGCAATTAAACCAAGAAATTAAAGAATTAAAACAAGACCGCAAAGTGCAAGAGCTAAAAATGAACCAACGTTCGCAGTTGACGGTATTTATTTTTGTCTTATTATTTTTGGTGGTCGTGACCGGTGTTGCCTTGTATCGACGTGGTTCAGAAAAGCGTGCAAAGCAGTATCTTGCTGAGCAGGTTGAACAGCGGACTTCAGAGTTAAAAGCGGTAGCTCAAGAGTTAAGAGAGGCGAACGATGTTAAAAGTCAATTTTTAGCCAATATTAGCCATGAAATTAGAACGCCATTGACGGCCATTTTAGGTCAAACTGATGACTTGATTAATGGGCTTTATGAGCCCGAGCAGCTTCAAGATGAACTAAAAATAATACAGCGTCATAGCGATCATCTAAAAAGCTTAATTAATGATGTGCTCGATTTGAGTAAAATTGAAGCCAATAGATTAGAGTTAAGTATTTCTTGTTTTGATATTGTTCAATTAGTTAGTGCTGTGCACACTATGTTTAGCATGCAAGCTAAAGCAAAAGATTTACACTTAGTTTTAGACAATCAAATAGGGGATGAGTTTTATACCAAGCTTGATTCAACCCGTTTAAAGCAAATTCTTATTAACTTGTGTGCAAATGCAATTAAATTTACTCACTCAGGACAGGTAATTGTCGCGTTAAATAAAACAGAGCAAGGGTTAGTGCTGAGCGTTAAAGATACAGGTATAGGTATGAGCTCATCACAATTAAAGTTCATATTTGAATGCTTCAGCCAAGCAGATAATAGTATAAGTCGTCGTTTTGGTGGAACAGGTTTGGGTCTTAGCTTATCGCAGCAACTCGCTTCCATGATGGGCGGATATATTAGTGTGCAGAGCGAATATAAAAAAGGCAGTCAATTTTCGTTTTTCTTGCCTTGTATACAAGTACCTAAAGAGACAAATGAGAGTCAGCAAACTGACACGATTAATAAACAGCTAAGTGGCAAGGTGTTACTTGCAGAAGATCATGCAGATAACCGTAGGTTTATTAGTCGCTATTTACGTTCTTTAGGACTTGATGTTATTGCAGTAGAAAACGGAGAGCAAGCCGTAGAGCAATGTTTGCAAGAGTATCCTGATTTAGTTTTACTTGATATTCAAATGCCAATAATGGATGGGCGAGCAGCATTTGAGCTATTAAAAAAATGCGGTTTTGAGCGGCCAACTTTTGCATTAACAGCGAACGCGATGAGTCATGAGATTGACGATTACCTCACACTAGGATTTGATGGCTATCTTGCAAAACCCATAGATAAAGATTTATTTTATAAAGCCTTATCAGAAAATTTAGACTTAGTGGATAGCGATGAATCTGATATACCAAGTGATATTGATGTCAGTGATTTAGTGGTTAGCTTTAAACAAAGTTTTACTTTAGAAAATAAAACCATAACACAGCATTTCATAAATAAAGATTTAGATGCGCTTCAAAAAGACAGCCACCGAATACTCGGTGCGGCACAAATGTTTGGATTAGATGAAATAGCACATGCTGCTAAAAATCTTGATAGAGCACTTTTAAAAATGCCAAATAGTCGTAATTTATTGGAAGTTGAAGAACTGGTGTATAGCTTACAAGCGGTACTTAAAAAATATAATGAAAGTTAGTTTATAAGTAACCTAAGATCAGGTTAAGTATTTATAAAACACCTTAGATAATAAAAAAGCGCCAATTGGCGCTTTTTTAGATTTGAGTGCTTATTGGCGCTTCATCGAATCAAAAAATTCATCGTTAGTCTTACTCATCGATAATTTATCGATTAAGAATTCCATAGCATCGATTTCTGACATATCGTGAACAATCTTACGTAAAATCCAAAGCTTCTGTAGCTCATCTGGTTTAGTAAGTAGCTCTTCACGACGAGTGCCTGAGCGGTTAAAGTCAATAGCTGGAAATACACGTCTTTCCGCAATTTTACGGTTAAGATGTAATTCCATATTACCAGTACCTTTAAACTCTTCGTAGATAACTTCATCCATTTTAGAGCCAGTATCGATAAGTGCTGTCGCAATAATTGTTAAACTACCACCTTCTTCAACATTACGTGCTGCGCCAAAGAAACGCTTAGGTTTGTGTAATGCATTGGCATCAACACCACCAGTTAGTACTTTTCCAGATGAAGGAATAACGGTGTTATAAGCACGTGCTAAACGAGTGATTGAATCTAATAAGATAACAACATCTTTTTTATGCTCAACTAAACGTTTTGCCTTTTCGATAACCATTTCGGCAACTTGTACGTGACGAGAAGCTGGCTCATCAAACGTTGATGCAATAACTTCACCTTTAACTAGGCGCTGCATTTCTGTTACTTCTTCCGGACGCTCATCAATTAGTAATACCATTAATGTTGCATCTGGGTGGTTGTGTGTAATTGATTGTGCAATATTTTGTAATAGCATTGTTTTACCCGCTTTTGGCGGTGCTACTAACAAACCACGTTGGCCGCGGCCAATAGGTGAGGCTAAATCAAGTACGCGGGCTGTAATATCTTCTTTACTGCCGTTACCACGTTCCATACGAAAACGTTCGTTTGCATGTAGTGGGGTAAGGTTTTCAAAAAGAATTTTAGTTCGAGAGTTTTCAGGTTTATCAAAGTTAACTTCATTTACTTTAAGTAAAGCAAAGTAACGTTCACCGTCTTTAGGTGGACGAATAAGACCTGATATTGAATCGCCAGTACGCATGCTGAAACGGCGAATTTGGCTAGGTGAAACATAAATGTCATCTGGCCCAGCTAAGTAAGAGGCTTCTGATGATCTTAAGAAACCAAAACCATCTTGTAAAATCTCTAATACACCGCCGCCGAAGATATTTTCTCCGCCTTTGGCATGGGATTTAAGAATGGCAAAAATGATATCTTGCTTTCTTAAGCGGGCTACGTTTTCGAGCCCCATGGACTCAGCTAAGTCTACAAGCTCTTTAATGGACTTGTCTTTTAATTCGCGTAAATGCATATTGGTGGGTTCTTTATTACAGTTGTCATACTCAAAATCGCTTTGATAGTTGAGTGAGGTTTGTTGAATATAACTAAGGATTAGTTGGCTTTATAAACTAGCAGTTCACTGGCAAAGCGTCCAGTCTTTATACAAAATAAATTTAAAAAAGGGTAAAAAAACCCTTTTTTATAGTTCTAGCTTACAATTAGATGTTGTTTTCTAAAAACTCGATAAGTTGAGTTTTTGAAAGTGCACCTACTTTTGTTGCAGCTACTTGGCCATCTTTAAAAAGAAGCAAAGTAGGGATGCCACGAATACCAAATTTTGGCGGTGTGCCCGCATTTTGGTCAATGTTCAATTTAGCAACAGTCACACGGCTGTCGTATTCATCAGCAACTTCGTGAAGAATAGGGGCGATCATTTTACAAGGTCCACACCATTCAGCCCAGAAATCTACTAGTACTGGTTTGTCTGATTGTAATACGTCAGCTTCAAAGCTATCGTCAGTAATTTGGATTATTTTCTCGCTCATTGCGCTCTCCGATTTAGTTAGGCGAAATATTTAGTGCGTATTTAAACACTCTTGTTTCTTATTGCAAGTTTAAACGTTATGCTTAAACGCTATGACTAAGACACATTTAACCGATAAAAAGTTTTCAGACTTTGCTATCGCACCGGAAGTGGTTGCCGGTTTAACCGAGAATGGGTTTGAATATTGCACACCTATTCAAGCAAAATGCCTACCTTTTATTTGTGATGGACGCGATATCGCGGGCCAAGCTCAAACTGGTACAGGCAAAACGTTGGCGTTTTTAACTGCCACGTGCCATCGGTTATTACAATCTAGCAAAGCACCTAGTAAACATCCAAGAGCCCTGATCATGGCCCCGACTCGGGAGCTTGCGATTCAGATACACAAAGATGCTAAAATTTTAGCGCCGCACTGTAATCTTAACTTAGGTTTAGTATATGGTGGCGAAGATTACGAAAAACAACGTGCACAACTAGAAAAAGGCGTTGATATTTTAATTGGTACTACAGGTCGCCTAATTGATCTGTATAAGCAAGGCTGTTACACCCTTAATGAAATTGAGGTAGTCGTGCTTGACGAAGCTGATCGTATGTTCGATTTAGGCTTTATTAAAGATATTCGCTATATGTTCGATCGTATGCCAGATACATCGAAGCGTTTAAACTTATTATTTTCTGCCACGCTTTCATATCGTGTGCAAGAACTAGCGTTTGAGCATATGACAAACCCAGAGCACGTTCAAATTGAACCTGACGTTAAAACGGGTAAACGTATTCAAGAAGAGCTATTTCATCCTTCGCAAGAAGATAAAATTAAGTTGTTGTTAACCTTAATTGAAGAAGAATGGCCAGAGAAAGCAATCGTGTTTGCAAATACCAAGCACAGCTGTGAAACAGTATATGCGTGGTTAAAGTCTGATGGCCATCGTGTTGGTATGTTAACTGGTGATGTAAATCAGAAAAAACGTCAAAGTATATTAGCGCAGTTCAGTAAAGGCGAATTAGACTTTTTAGTGGCAACTGACGTTGCAGCACGTGGTTTACATATTCCAGAAGTGAGCCATGTATTTAACTTTGATTTACCTGACGATTGCGAAGATTACGTACACCGTATTGGTCGTACTGGCCGCGCTGGTGCATCTGGGCATGCAATTAGTTTTGCGTGTGAGCAGTATGCATACAATCTTCATGAAATTGAAGAATATATAGAGCACAGCATTCCTTTATCGCATTACGATAAAACAGCATTGTTAGATGATTTAACACAGCCTATTATTCAAAGAAAGCGCAACTATTCAACAGGTCCACGTAACCGCAGTAACAACAGCGGACGTCGTCCAAATAATAGTTACCAAAAAGGACGGTCGTAAGCGACCGTTTGTATAAGTAGTAGTAACTAGAGGTTTTTGAACGGTGGGGCAACTTAAACCGCAAAAAAATGTGTACGCAGTTATTGATTTGGGTTCAAATAGCTTTCATATGCTTATTGCCAAATCAATTGCTGGCGGTCTGCAAACAATTGGCCGTGTAAAACGCAAGGTCAGACTAGCCGCAGGGCTTGATAAAAACAACGTATTAAGTACAGAAGCAATGCAACGAGGGTGGGAATGTCTCACTCTTTTTGCTGAGCGCTTACAAGATATCCCAAATCAAAATATCACTATTGTGGCAACGGCTACTCTGCGCTTAGCGACTAATGCTGATGTATTCAAAACTCAAGCTGAAAAAATCCTCGGTCATAAAGTTAATGTGATCAGCGGCGAATTAGAAGCTAGAACAATTTATAAAGGTGTTGCTCATACATCTTCTTGTACAGGCAAACAGCTTGTTATTGATATTGGTGGTGCAAGTACTGAAGTGGTAATAGGTAAAGCCTTTGACGCCCTACATTACAAAAGCCTTAATATGGGTTGCGTTACTTATCTTGAACGTTACTTTAAAGATTGTCAGTTAAGTAATAGCAACTTTAACGCAGCTATAAAAGCAGCACGCACTATTATTGATGAAATATCCTCAGAATATAAAGCAGCTGGTTGGAAAATTGCCTCTGGAGCTTCAGGTACAGTACAAGCTATTCAAGAAATCATGGTCGCTCAAAATCTTGATGACTTGCTTACACTTAAAAAACTTAACAGCATAAAAGAGCAAGCAATTGAATTTAGCACTATTGCAGCGTTGGATCTCCCTGGATTAAGTGAAGACCGCCGACTGGTCTTTGTATCAGGACTCGCTATCTTAATAGCACTATTTGAATCTCTGGAAATAGACACAATGGGACTCGCAGGTGGCGCGCTCCGTGAAGGTGTTTTATATAGCATGGTTCCGGAATTCCATAATAACGATATTCGTAAACGCACTGTCGATGGATTTATGAGCCGTTATCATGTCGATCAAAAGCAAGCATGTCGAGTTTCAAGCTTAGCTGTTCAATTAGCTGCAAATATTAATAAAGATTGGCCAGTTGAAAGTTTAAATGGCCTACCACTGTTAAAAGCAGTCGCACAGCTTCATGAGATCGGATTGCTAATAGAGTATAAGCAGTATCATAAACACACGGCTTATATTTTAGAAAATACTGATATGCCGGGTTTCTCACAATCAGAGCATAAGCTGATTGCGGTAGTCGCAGGAGCGCACCGTTCTGATTTTCAAAAAGGTTGCTTTAATTCACTTGGTTCAAATAGCCTATTGGCTCAGTATATTGTTAGGTTACTGCGTATTGCAGTTATTTTATCAATGCGTAGACAAGATGATGTATTACCTAGGTTTGAGTTAAGTGCTAAAAATGAAGTGTTAGACCTTAAGTTTGAAAGTAACTGGTTAAAAGAGCATCCATTAATGGCCAGCGAGCTACAACAAGAGTCTAAACAGCAAGGTAAACTTGGGTGGAAGCTCACAGTAAACTAGTTTAAAGGCCCGCGAGGGTCTTTTTAGTGTTTAAAATGACCGTTTCGATGTAAATATATGCGAACAGCACATTATTTCAAGTTTTCTTCAAAAAAGGGTTGATCTGTTTTCGGATCTCCCTATAATGCGACCCCACTGAGACGGGAAAGGTCAACGCCTAGCG
>NZ_PNDU01000270.1:0-4216 GCF_005886635.1 Pseudoalteromonas sp. S558
TGAAGTGTTGGCAAAGTGAAAAGAAGTGTATCAACGTGCTAAGGAGCAAACGCCTGAGCGCTGGAGTGGTGACATCCGCAACTGGGATTTACCAGAGAAAGTGCACCTAAACCCCGAACGTGAAATCGTCAACGTGGAGAGTGCATAACGTAGTGATCGCGACAACTAGTTTGACAAACACCGTTTGCTCCTTTTATTTTAATTCCAGCGTTGTATGCCAGCTTATCAAGATCTTCGATGAATCTATCTGACGGCATTTCAAAGTTCGGAGATATTGAGTAATGCCAACACTTTTTCCTTGCCATATAATGATCTTTGGTAATTATTAATTCTGAGGGAACAAAATTAAACTAAATTAAACTAAATTAAACTAGACAGCCACTTTAAATTGTACAAATAATATTGTGCTATTAAATTTACTTTTTTGGCTAAGCGATTATTATTCTTGAACTTAAATCACGCACATAAAAATGACTGCATAATTGCAGTTTTGACTTTTTACTGAGTAGTTTAAAAATTATGCGAGTAGCTTTTTACAGTTACTGATATTCGCTCGCCGCTTTTGGTTTAAGTTTCCAGCGTAACATTTTTGTGAGGATGGCCTGCCTACCAAGCCATGAAACACAGGTGTAAATTGTGTGGTGAGTTTTAACCAGTTTTCAAGGGAAAATTTGAGATGGCTGACTGTATAATTGCTATGTGTAATTGACGGCCTGAACCAATTTAAATTGCTCCCATAAAAAAACCCGCAACTTGATTGCTCAAGTTGCGGGTTTTTTATGGTTTTTAGATAACGAATCTAAAAACCATTATTGGTGGAGCTGGGGGGATTTGAACCCCCGTCCGAAAAGCCTCGATTGTTACATGTAACCAGTAAAAACAGGTGCTTACTTGTAAATCATAGACTTAGTTACTTATAGTATCTTTTAAAGTCTTGTGTAATCTTTTAAGTTTGGGCATTATCGCTGGGCTAAACGGTACTGCAACTACTTGTAGTCAAAAAGGTCTTTGCAGCATGTTAAAGATATAAATTAATTGCTACCCTAAAATTATTACTAGATGCATTAGCTATAACTGGTTGCCTTGTTTAAGCAGAAGTCTATGTAATTTAGAATAACATTGATAAAATTCGTGAAATAAATTTAATGATAAAGGAATAACATTATGAATAGTAGTAAAACCACATTAGTTAAAAAAGAGAAGCTAGTTGTTAATAGTAATCAAAAAGCACAACTTAGTGATTATGAATTAAGTAAAATAGCCTCAAGAATCGAAGATGAAGTAAGCGACAGTTAAAATTTTTGAAGTGAAGTAAAGTATATGGATATACGCGTTTTTGTAAGTGAAGAAGTAAAAACAAGCTCCTCACAACCAGTATTAAAAAAAATTGTTGATGAATTTAAATTATACAAAAGTGGACAAGGAAGGCCAGCCCACTTTGGTCGAGATGTACCTTATGACTTTCCATTTTCAGTCAGAGAGTCAGGGCTTGCTCATGTTCACTTAAAAGATTCAACATCAAAAAATTGGCATTTGAAAAAAGTATCATTTAGCAAAACGAGCAATACAGCTTTAATTTACTGCCAAGGTGCTGTTCAAAAAAACTGTTACTTCCTAATCTCAATTTTAGAAAATGCACATGAAACATATCGAGTTAAACCTTTATATTTAGAGTACTTAGCAGAGAGAGCTGAAGTGTTTAGAGAAAAATTTTAGATAGGGAGTATTTATGAAAAATATCAATTGGTTTACTGATGAACCATCAGAAATAGGTCTTCACTTTGTAGCTGTAAAATATGGTGAAGGAGCTGGCACATTCGATTTTATAGAGTGGAATGGTACTAAATGGTTAACTGAATATGAAGGTGAAGTTATCGCATATACTACACTGGAGGGTTTAATAAGAGATAGCGATATTGCATGGCCTGAAGAAATAAAAGAAGTGACTACCAAAACAGACTCAAACTTAGATACTAGCAGCCTATGGAAAGAGATATAAAGCAAAAGTTTAATAAAGCATATGGCTTTAATGTAAATCCTGATTTATATCTTTATCTTAATGAAACAGGTTTCGAGCAAACGATGCAATTAACACAAGGCCAAATTTTACTTTTTGATGGTCATTCCATGAAAGATAATTGGCGCACTCTGGGAGTTAATTGGCTTATTGATGAATATAATAAAGACGCAGCACTTCAAATACCTGATATTGCTGGATTAGGCTCTACGTCTTATGTTTTATCAAAAGAAGTTAAAGCAATAATGGAACCTAGTTTAGGAGATAATATTGAGTATCTTAATTGCGATTTAAATGGTGTAACTTGGTATGCGCTAAACCTCATTGGTTTTGAAGATGTTATAAACCATGAGCTTACTGAGCATAATTATAATAAACGGGGTGAAATCAAAATGATAAAGCCGTTTAAGCGATTAGTTATAGACAAGTCGAAAGTAGAAAATACGGCTTTGTTTCGCGCAAAAGAAACTGGTTTGAGTTATATAACTACAGATGCAAAAAATAGTTTTTACTCTCTAGTTAAAGAGCATAATTTTACAGGGATTGACTTTCATGAAATAGAAGTTATTTAACAGAATAAGTGATGACTTATATTTGATCTGAGCTGCTGAATTTGATCCGTAATCAGCAGCTCAGAGAAAAACTAAATTAAACTAGACAGCCACTTTAATTGTACAAATAATATTGTGCTATTAAATTTACTTTTTTGGCCAAGCGTTTATCTCTTTTTATATAGCTACCGCGCCTTATGTATTAAATAAGCCATTATTATTCTTAAACTTAAATTACGCACATAAAAATGACTGCATAATTGCAGTTTTGACTTTTTACTGAGTAGTTTAAAAATTATGCGAGTAGCTTTTTGCAGTTACTGATATTCGCTCGCCGCTTTTGGTTTAAGTTTTCAGCGTAACGTTTTTGCGAGGCTGGCCTGCTTACTAAGCCATGAAATGACTTGCGAAAGTATGCCTTAAAACATGGCGACACTGCCCTTTTGTGAATTAACATCCATTTTATTTACAGCAGTTATTTAGCTCTTTGCTATTGTTTTACTTGCCAATAGCCTGTTTTCTTTGCGCCTATGCGGGTTATTAATCCTACGTCTTTTAAAACTTTTATGCGTCTCTCTATGGTACTTTGCGACTTACCAGATTTTTCAGCAAGCTGTGCATTGGTCATATAGCGGTCTTGTTCGATAAACGCCAAAATGACTTTATCAACGTCAGATAGTTTTAAACCCTCACTTAAACCCGCATTTAAACCCTCAGTTTCTGACGTTTTAGCCTCAGTTATTGCATCAAAAATCATTTGTAACATGAACTCAATGAATGGAGCGCTATCGGTTTGCTGGGTGCTTTGGCGAATAGCGAGGTAGTAGTCGTCTTGATGTTGATGCACCATACTTTCAACAGGAATATTAATAAACACGTCATGCCATTTAGACAGTATCAACATTTGCCATAAACGCCCTACTCGGCCGTTACCATCTGAAAACGGGTGAATAAATTCAAACTCATAATGAAATACACAACTGGCAACAAGTGGGTGAACATCACTACTTTCTAGCCATTCTAATAGTTCAGCCATTAATTTTGGTACACGTTCAGCTTGCGGTGCCATGTGTACAACTTGCTCACCCGACATAACACCTACACCTTCTTGACGGTACATGCCTGCATCGTTAACTAAGCCTACCATCATCAGTAAATGCGCACTTAAAAGATCTGAAGGGTTTGTTGGCTGCCACTGAGTTAGCGCGTCATAACTATTAATCGCGTTATGCGCTTCTTGCACCTCTTTAGGTGGGGCTATAATACGTTTACCATCCAAAATAGCGGTTATCTGCTGCTGCGTTAAGGTACTTCCCTCAATCGCAAGTGAGCCTTGCACGGTTCGCATGCGGTTAACCTTACGTAAACGCAGTAACTGGGCTTGCTCTTGTTGCACTGTGAGTCGACCAATAGACTCACCAATTTTGGCAACTAACGTGAGTGTTTTATTTGATAGTGTAAAAGGCGGTGCGTATTTGGCCATTTTGTATGTTCATTAATTAGGTTATTAAATTGAGTAGTGGTTATACCAATTTTATTAAAAACATGATCATTCTAGCGTATTAAATAACTCACTAACTACGTTAAAAATTATTTATATAGAACAACTATGTATCATAATTTTAGCCTTGCTATTGATCTATTTTAT
>NZ_PNDU01000271.1:0-12125 GCF_005886635.1 Pseudoalteromonas sp. S558
TTCGTAATCAATATCAATAATACTCGCATCAACGACTGTGATCCCGTAAGAGCCTAAAATAGGCGCATTACGTAGCGGATTACCTTCATCATCCATTTTAATATTAATAGTAACGCGCTGTTGCTTACTTAAGTTACTTAAATCATCTGTTTTATCACGCTCACCGGTACTAATAATTTGCTCAGTAACAAAAATACCATTAGTAAGTTGATCAGAAAAATCCTGGCTTAACTGGCCATTACCACCTGAATAATGTTGTTCAACCGACATCATACGAGCCGACGCTTTTACATTTTCAGTGGTCGCACGCATTAAAAGGTTAGAAATTAGGGTTTCTTGAGAGCCAAATTCTTCATGAATTTTTAATAAACCACGCAAAGCGCCCGACTCACTAGCGGGTACGTTGCCAGGTAATCTAAAGCGGGAAACACCTCGTGCTCCACCGGTCGTGGTATCTAAGAATCGAATAGGAATTAACGGAACAATAGCACTGGCTGTTGCACTGCTATCGCCGGTAAAGTTAATTGAAATAACTTTTTTATAGGCTGATGTCGTACCAAATGCTTTTAAGTAAGGGCCCGCTTGATTTATTACCGTTAAATTACCGGTAAAAGCTGACTGATGAACTAGCCGTTCATCGGCTTCATTCCATGAAATAACCTGCGAAGTTAATGTTGCAATCACTGCTAACACCACAACAACGGATGTTAGTAAAATCACATTACGACGGCCAAAACGTGCCATAAATGACGTATTTTTTGCCTCAGCGACTGCTTGTTGCTCGCTAACCATTTTTAGTACTCTCCATGTTTAGTTTCTTTTTAACAAAATACGTAATTTCTTGTTCGCTTAAATGCGCACAAAAACTACCCGAGCGATGCAAGTCTATAAATGTTGCAAGGATCTCTTCTTTGCCTTTAATTGTTTTTTCTTGGTTTTCTTGGGTTTGGTTTTTCTCGCTAAGTTGAGCAATGAGTTCATCAATAATGGTGTCTTTATCAAATAACACATTATATTCTTTTGACTTGCTTACTCGGCTCTTTCGTATATTGCTGTAAATCACATAAAGCGCCACACACAAAATAATAACGAGCGTACTTAACCCAATAATATAAAAAATCATAACGTCTGCTTATATTAATTGAATAATTAACCCCAACAACAAATGTAACGACTAGATCACAGATGTTAAGCCGATAATTTTACAGAATAACGACCCAAATAACAGAATTAATACTTGGCTTGTGTATATTTTTGTAAAAATTAAATTAGATAAAAGTTCAATATCAGGAGTCTCAATATCTACAATATTACTTTTAGTGGGTGTTAGTAAAAGTTATTACCTGTATTGGTAACAGCCTTTTAGACTCAACAGGGAACATCTTGTATTTAAACTTTCAAATTGAATACTAAGCCATTTATTCTTTTTAAAATGAGCTGATCTCAAAGTGAAAATTGCAATAATTTCCGAGTAAAGTTAAAAAAATTTAAATTTTTTACTGGCGAAGATTAAAATGCGGCCTACCCTTAGTATGTAAATTAGGTACTGATTATTTGCTCAACGTTTAATTACATGGGCATGCAGTTGATCGTTTACGTTACATCAAACCACTTGTAAGTGAAAAAGGATATAAAGATGAATAAATGTAAATATGCAACATTAATTGCCATTGCCATTTATGGACAACATAGTATTGCTGCTGTGGATGAGCTCACTATTTTACAACACACTCAAGAAGCAAAGAAAACTACAATCGCCAAACAGGCTGACACTAATATAAAACTTTCTAAGCAATTTGCTATCGAAACTGCGCAAGGACACGTAATCACTCAAACTGTATCTCATCCCAATGCTGATTATATAAAACTGCACTTTAATCAGGTGGACCTAAATGGTAGCGCAAAGTTAGTAGTCAGAAGTGAAGACAACTCAGAACGTTATGAATATAGTAATGACAATATGGGCGCTGCAACGATCGATAGCTTAAACGGGGATGATGGTGTGCATTCATTTTCTTCTATGTCGGTTTCAAATGACAGCGTTATCATTGAGTATTACCCTGATCCAATAACCAGTAAGCAGCATCACCAGTTTGGTATTATTGATAGTTACTTTTACGGTACCGAAAGCGCTAATATAAAACTCAGCGAAGACAATACACCTGCCCCCTTGTCAACATGTGGCATTAATGAACGCAAAGACGTGCAATGTTGGGCCGACTCAAACCCAACAGAGTTCGATCGCAGCCGCCCTGTCGCACGCTTAGTAATAGGTGGCCGCAGTTTATGTACAGGCTGGCGCGTTGGCAGCGATAATAAATTATTTACCAATAACCACTGCATTGAAACCGCATCTGAACTTGCCTCTACAGAAGTGTGGTTCAACTACCAAAATAAAAGTTGTAATGGAACAACTAAAGAAACCATTGTAAAAGTGACAGGCAAGGAGTTTTTTAAAACTGACTACACATTAGATTATACGCTGTTCAGTGTTAATGATTTTGCCGCTATTGAGCAGTTTGGTTACTTGGGGCTAGATGTAAGAAACGCACAACAAAGTGAGCGAATTTATGTTCCTCAACATGGTTCAGGTAACCCTAAAGAGCTATCAATTGAATCTGATCAAGACACCAATGGTTTGTGCCAAGTTAATGCCCCCTCAACGAATGGGCGTGGAAGTAATACGGATATTGGATACTATTGTGACACTATAGGTGGCTCTTCTGGTTCTCCTGTTGTTGCAGCATCAAGTAATCGTGTTATTGCACTTCACCATTTAGGTGGATGCTACAATAAAGGCGCCAAAATAAGTAAAATTTGGCCCCAAGTCGCAACCTACTTTAATGGCACAGTTCCTGTTGGCGATAACGACGGTACTAACCCACTGCCACCTACCGCACGTTTTGAATACAGCTGTGAACAATTACAGTGTAATTTTGATGCAACTGGTTCCAGCTCCGCAGGTACAATCAATAACTACAGTTGGAACTTTGGCGATAATCAAACCGATACAGGCGCAACTGTGATGCATAGTTTTGTCTCTGCGGGTGACTACGACGTTTCTGTTACCGTTCAAGATAGTAATAATAATACAAATACACTAACCCAAACTATTAGTGTTTCCGATGGTTCCTCAACAGAGATTGAATTAACTAAAGGCCAAGCATTAACAGGCCAAAGTGCAGCAATAAATCAAGAGAGTATCTACTATATTGATGTGCCTGCAAATACCACGAACATTACAATGAGCATATCAGGTGGCTCAGGTGATGCAGACCTATACGTTAAGAAAAATACAATACCTACCACAAACGATTACGACTGCCGACCATTTAGAAATGGTAACAGTGAAAGCTGTAACGTGAGTCAAGGAGAAGGTCGCTATTACGTTATGCTTAAAGCCTATAGCAGCTACAGTAATGTCACTATTATGGCTGATTATGAAAACAGCACACCACCGACGGGAGATAGCACCATTATTGCTTCTCGCGCCTATGGATTTCCTGGTTTTTGGCAACGATATAGCTATGTGGTTCCTACAGGAAAAACATCTGTAACAATAAACACAACAGGTAGCCAAGGAGATATCAGCCTGTACGTAAAAGCAGATGGTGCTGTCACGCAAACACAATATGATTGCCTATCAAAAAACACCGGCAACAACGAAAGCTGCACTCTAGCCGTTAGTGCTGGTCAATCATTACAAATCGGCTTGTTAGGCGTCACTAATTACGATTGGGTTAAGCTTGTTGCAACTGCAAAATAATTAATATCATTCCCCTAAAAAAAGCACTGCAGTGAACCTGCAGTGCTTTTTATTTGGTTTTAATTTACTCTTTTAATGCAGGCGTAATAAACATCACAATAAATAAAAAATACCACCTATTACAAAAAGAACTCATAGTTAGTAGTTATTAAAAAACATAATCCGATCTCGCTATTGAGTGCGTGATAATAGCTTCAAAACTTGTTTAACTACCATTTCTGGCTCATCATTTTGTGGATAGTGGTAACTATTATTAGTGAGGGTAATTTCACCTCGAGGAAAAGCGTTAGTTAGGAGCTAGCACCTCAAGCTTTAATTTTGAGATTTATCAATTTTAGAAATTAATGTATCAAGCACCATTAAGTCATTAGCCTTTTCCATATATTCATCGCTATCTCCATCAAGCTGCTTAAGCTCTACTGTTTCTTTTTCAACCCTGCTTTTAAGAGTACTTTTAATTAATCTAAGCTCTAATTGTGAAAACATAATTAACCTACATCTTTATTTGGTATATCGATAAAACAAGGGATAGCCATTGAGTCTAAATGATTTAATTTATCTAAGTACAGCGTTACAGGCACATCGTATAGAGGTCGAATAGTAAAGTGGTTTTTATTATTAGTTTCATAATGTTAAAGCAAATTAGTAGTTAGCTTAAGTTATAACATTAACCGTTATATTTATAAATAAATTCTCTAACGCAGAACCTCAGAAATAAATAATCACTTCAATCACTCTTAAATTCGTGTTTTGGCTAATAGATTTCCTTATTCAAACCTATAAACCTCTGTGACCCTATGCCATAATCTAAATAATTCATAAATTTAGTAACTTGGCGGTTTGCTTTTAGCCTCCAAAATAGGGCATTCCTTGATAAATTTATCGGTTTCTAGTTATTTATTATTTTAAGGTTGCTAAGTGTGAGCATGGAACCTAAGTTCCATTACAATAACTTGATTTTCATAGGCCCTGAAGCCAAATGCAACCATGGTTCTTACGAATTGGTCCAAGTAACTTTTAAGCAGCTTATCTTATCGAAGGTGATCACAAACTCTTAAAGCCGCCAACCCGAACTTGCCAGAGCAATTTATATCGATTAATGAAAAGTATACGTTAATTGGCAAAGTTATATTTACAGATAAGTCGCTTTAAGGCGATTAAAAATAAAATTAAAGGACTAATTATGTTTCTTGAAAAAAAAGCGGACATCGAAAATTTTATTAATATGTACGATGTTAAATTGTTTGAATTTAAATTCCAATTAGACTCTGACAATAGTGAACAAGTACTGTTAATATTCAAAGATTCATTAAAAATTTTAAATTCGATAATACAATCACCTGAAAAGTGGAGCCAATACTGCCCTACAGCAATATTAAAGCAGGGCTCTGAATTCATTCAACAAATTAAAACTTTATCTAATGATACAAATGAAAAGCTCTCTCAAGCTGAGGTTGAGAGTATATACAGCTATTGTATTGATTTTTTATTTGAGGCAAATTTCAGAGCCGAGAAAGAGAATTTTATTGAAGGTAAACTATTTAAAGACTTAGAAAGGAATGTATTTTTAAATATTAACAACCCTATCTTAAGTAGTTATACAAGAACAGGAATCGCATACGCTTTGTATGCCACACCTCATAACTTATTAAAAGACTTATTTCACTCAGAAAACATTAAGCTATTTTCTGAAGTTGATAAAAAAACTGAAAAAGCTAATCTTGCGGTAAATAAATTAAACACATTTTCTTCTGAAGTTACTGATGCTATTTCTGAACTTCAATCTGAATTAAACAAAAAAGAACAAACCGTAAAAAACTTAAACGAAACGTTAGATAAACAAAAAACTGCCTTTAATTTCGTGGGTTTGTACGATGGTTTTAATCAACTATTGAGAACGAAAATTAAAGAGTCTAGAGTATTATTAGGCTTATTAGCAGTGATGGGTTGCATGATGATAATCCCATTATTATGCACGATTTTCGGTTGGCTACCTGAAAGCATATTGAAAGCCGAAGAGCCAATTTCTCACTTGTTGAAACTAGTCCCATTTATTTCATTAGAGATCTTACTGATTTATTTCTTTAGAGTCATACTTCAAAACTATAAATCAGTAAAAGGACAAATACTTCAAATTGAGCTAAGACAAACCCTTTGTCAGTTTATTCAAAACTATGCAGATTACTCAAAAGAGATTAAAAAAGATGATCCTACTGTTTTAGAAAAGTTCGAAAATCTTATATTTAGCGGGATTATCAGCGATGCTGAAAACCTCCCGAGCACATTTGATGGCATGGATCAGATAGGTAAACTATTTAGCACACTTAAAGGTAAGGGATAGCATGGAAAAGCTCATTAAAAGAATTTGTATAACTGCTGCAATAGCTGCATTAATCGCTATAGGTACTTTCATCTCACATTTTGGGTTAGGTTTTGCATCTAATATTGGTAACTGGGGAGCAGTTGGAGATTTTTTTGGCGGTGTACTAAACCCCACGTTCGCCCTACTCAGCTTAATTTTAATTGCTTATACACTAATGCAAAATAAAAAAGCGCTGGAGCAAAGCGAAAAAGCAATCGAGCAAGGCACTAAAGCAATCGAGCAAAATGAAAGAGCACTTCAAGTAAGCAATGAAGAACTTAGACTAACTCGTGACGAACTTGCCAACTCATCTGATGCATTAAAAGAGCAAGCTAGCTTATTAGCAGTACAGAGCTTTGAAACTACGTTTTTTAATATGTTGGAATTGCATAATAAACTTTTAAGTAACATTTTTTATGACCGCCGTGACTTTAGTGAAGAAATAAGAAATGAGCTTAAGATTGATTTCATTGACGATGGGCATGGTAATGCCAAAAATGGCTTGGACTCATTAAATCGATTATTATATGCAATGAATAGCGCACACTCTAGAGCAGATTTTAAAGTCCCTATTAGCTTTATTTTTACTATATTTTATAAGTACGAAAATAAAGTTTTTGGAAGTTACTGTAGAAATTTATATCAAATTTTAAAGCTAATAAAATTTGGTATAAAAGGGTTTTCTGAGCAAAAAAAATATAGCAATATCCTCCGATCTCAACTATCAAACCAAGAGCTAACTTTGTTAATGTTCAATTGTACTAACGCTCAAGTAGATGAAGGGCAATTCAAAGAGCTCATTATTTACTTTGAATTATTTGAACACTTAGATTTTATCCACGTTATACCGTCAAATAAAAGCCCTTCATTCTTTCGAATAAAAAACCCAACTATAAATATCAGTTCAGAAATAATTGATGCCTACATCCTACTTACTGATGACAATAAATTAATAAAATCGGCATTTGGCCAAAATGACATCTTCTTTCAATATTGTGAAGATAAAGAATATATTTAATAAAAAAGCCCGCTAAGCGCGGGCTATTTGGTCATAAACCTTTTTCTATTTGTTTTTTTGCATAATATTCAAATGCTTTAACCTGCATTTCTTTCCAAGAATCATAGCCTGTATTTTGATTTATAAAACTATCCCACTCATCATCTGGTATTACTTTAAAATCTTCTGCTGTTTCGACAGTAAAAGGACTACTACTTAATAGTTCATCAAAGTTTTTATATTTAGAGTGTTTTGATATGAAATTATCACTCATCAGTTCATATAACCTTATAGATTTTTTATTACCTAATTCCTCTAAGTTTTTAGATAGTTTTTTCAATCCGCTCATATCTGTTTTTGTAGACATGAAAACTCCCTTTTATTTTTGATTAGGAGTTTAGCTTAGTTAACGACATGAATTTATCAAATTTATCCACAAAAAAACCCGCTATTTGCGGGCTTGTTTATTAAACTCTGTTGATTGCTCTATCAGTTCATCAATGCTACTGGGTACAGTCCCTTTAGATAGCATTTTTTTAAAAACTTCATAAACATCCGTTTTACTACCATCTTTACGAAGTGTTGACTGGTCGTTAAACCAAGCAAGAACTATTGCTTTATTTGTACTCGAAAACTTAAAAAAAAGTCGATACCGATTAGGCATACCTTTTTTAGCTCTGCGCCAATCTCGGTTACTTTTACCTAACGTGTTACCCAGTACAAAGTCTGGTGCTTGAGGGTCTATAAATATTCTGTTTTCAATACAATCGGTTACACATTCAAATAACTTATAGATTGCTGATTCGTAAAAGTGCTCTGGGTCTTTTTCAGCTTCGCGTTCGACCTGATTTAATACTTCCGTGTATCTTTGTTCGAATACGGTATGCCAATATCTTTCCCAGTGCATTTACATCTCTATTAATTCGTTATTTTGACGTGCAACGAGTGCCTTGTGCTTGATTGCTGCGATACGATCAAATACAGAGTCAGGAATTTTTTTTACATTTCCCGCTCTAATGTCAGCATCAAGTAGATTCAAGAACTGCTTTTCAGCTTCATTTTCTCGTCTTACATCACTTAATTGAATAATTTTTTTGCTCATGACAACTCCTTTTCGAAGGCCATTTATATTTAATTGAATTAAATTTAAGTGCTTTAATTTTAAACTTATTGACGGTTATGTCAATAATTATGTATGCATCCATACATTTGCGTATTCTGTTGTATTATTTCTTTTGCAACTCTGTTTTTATTGCTTCATCTATTAATCCACAATAAAGCTCATACCTCAGCCGGCTCCTTTTACTCCACGAATTGTTTGGCCTAACATTTTTTCTGTTACGTGCGGTGCTACACCATTTTCACTTAGTAGTGTTGAAAGTGAGCGGCGGGAATCATGCGGTAAGAACTTAGGTATTTTATATTTTTCAAACAAGTGATCCCACATTCTACAACAATAACGATTAATAATGTGGGTGGTCATTGGTTTGTGTGGATTGCTTTATTTGTTTTTGAGTTTTCGGGCGGTACCGTCCAAATATTGTTGTCAAAGTCGAAATGCTCCCACCTAGCTAAACGAACCTCTGATTGCCTAGCGCCTGTTATGTAAATTAGCTGCAAACATCCTTTGGTTGCAGGAGTGGCTTTTGAGCTTTCTATTTGTATCCAAAGTTTTGCAATTTCATCAAAACGCATCACTCGCTGGCCTACCGATGCTTGTTCGCCTACATCATTTATATTTAAAGTTAGTACGAGGTTAAATGGCTTTACTTCACCGCGTTTTTCAGCACAGCCTATTATTGATTTTATGCGCACCAATATTGTGCCGGCTGTTTTAGCACTGCCTAATTTCTTTATGTCATCAAAGTACGTGATCTAATCTTTAATGGTCATTAAATCAAGTGGCTTAGCTTCATCATTTAAAAATGGCAAAACCCATTTGCTGACTTGATGTGTATAAAGTATTTGTGTTTTTTCTTTTAGGTCAGGTATTTTTTTATCTAACCACTTTGCTGCAACATCTGCCATTGTAGGTAAACCTTTGGCATTGTTACGCATAAGCTTAAGCTCGAGGCGTGGGTCTTTATCTTGGCTTAACCAATTTTGAAATAATGGGATATAGTCTTGCACTTCTTTAATGCTAAGCCCCGGATAACGCCCTAGCGTAATAATTACCTGTTTACCATCTACACGACAACGGTATTACCAAGTGATAGTCCCCTTGGCAGATACCCTTACACTTAGACTATCTCTATGCGATAATACACACGGTGTTTGATTTTTGCCTAGCAGCTTTCTTATTTTCGTTTAACTAATTGCCATTTAATTTTTTATACACAGTTAGCAAAAAATTTATACGCGAATTTATACACACCATGCAAATATTAAAGTGCTTTCTAAAATAGACAATAAATAACAAAAGCAAATAAAACCCACGAATATATAGGGCTTAAAGAAAGAATGAGTGAACCAACATACTACGAAAATCAAGCAACAATCTACTGGCACGATTATGAGACCCCCAATAAAAACAAGCACCTCAAGGGCTAGAAGTGATTTCTGCACACATTTCTGTACGCAGAATTCTTTTTAACAATTTTAGAGCTACTTAGAGCTGTAAACTTTATAAAGTAAGAGTTATAAGAGAATTTTATAACTCTTATTGTGGGGCTGGCGATTTTGTCCTGATATAAGCAGGGATGTCAAAAATATCAGATGGCTTTGGCCTAGCCTTGTTAGCTTTTTCCTCAGGCTTTTTTTCTTTACTAAGGTCATCAGTAACCATTTTAGTACTGGCTCCCGTAGCAATTACCAGTAACTCATAATTAGTCGCTAAGCTTTCTATTTTTGACACACCACAAATAACCAAAGCATTAGGGCTTACCTGCTGACGGACTGTATCGGTAATGAGGTTGTAACTACCCAGTGAAATTTCATCTTTGCAATTGACTTGTATTATTACACCCGTACTTGATGACATATCGACCTGATTAACCAGCGGATTGTTAAGTGCCCCATCAAGCGCAGTAGTTAGCTCGCTTTCTTCATCGCATTTACCAACCCCTAGTACTGCATCACCCTGGCAATCCATAATTTTAGCAAAATCGTTTAAATCAACGTTTATTAGGCCTTGAAAGCACAGCATATCGATGAGTGATTTTATCAGTGAGTGGAGTATTTGATTTGAGTGTTTAAACGCATCGAATAATCCTATATCGTTACCAAGCACCTCAATCAGTTGATCGTTTGGGAGAGTAATAACCGCATTAGCATGCTCTTTAAGCTCATTTAAACCTGCTTCCGCTATATTATTTCTAAACTGCCCTTCACTACTAAATGGCAATGTAGCAACAAATATAATGGGCTTACCTTGCTCACTAGCAAGTTGAGCAATGTAAGGGCTGGCGCCAGTCCCAGTACCGCCACCCAACCCTGTTGCACACAGAATTATATCGCAGCCATTAATAAGCGTTAAAAGCTGCTCTTTACTTTCTTCTGCTGCCTGCAGCCCAACTTTAGGATCTGCTCCTGCACCATATCCATGAGTAAGCTCTGCACCTATTAGTACAGCTTCATCACTTTGCGTATGTTCAAGCACCACTTTGTCGGTATTAACGCTGTATAAGTGCGCTTGCTCAGACTCGCGTTGTTCAAAAATACTGTTAAGTGTATTACAGCCACACCCACCAATACCAAATACACCAATCGATAAACCATCATTTTGCTGAATTAATTGAAACATAATCTAATCACTCCTTAACTTTTAAAGGAGCATAACAAATAGGTGCGTCAAAAATTGACGCACCTAAACTAGTTGGAGTTATTTATAAATGTTAGCGGCCGCTTGAAGCTTGCTAACAATTCTTTGCCGCAACTTTTCAGGTTTAATTACTTCTAGCCAATGAGAAAATTTAAATAATTCATCGGTTAATTGCTCGGTATCAATAGTCTGGTAAGTAACTAATACACTTTTTTCATCAATATGTTGCTTATCAGTCAGCTCGCCAAGCTCAATAAACTCTTGATTAACAGCAGAGTGTTTGGGGACTTTTATAATTAACTCAATCCCTTCTTGCAACATGCCTTTGTTAATCGCACTACGTAACGACTTTAACTGCCCAATACTTGGCTCACGTCGTGTATTTTGCAGAATATGTACATTACGAATGCGGTAAACCGGCATTTGGTAACACTTTTCGTGAAGTTCTCCCACCATGAACTGCGCCATTAATACCCCACCTTGCTCAACTAAGTTGTAAAAACTCAACTCAGCAAACTTCAACCAATGTGCTTCATCGTAAAGTACCCTATAAAGTTCAGCGCTCACTGCACGCTTATGCTTAATCGCATGCTCAATTTGTGCCACTAACTGAGCATCAATATTCACTTTTAACGAAGGCTTAGGAAGGGTTGCAAGCCAGTCAGGTACATGCCCATTAAAACGTTTAAGCGCCTGCTCTGCTTTAATATGAACGGAGTATTTAACATCACTCGGGACAGATTGCGGTAGTAACTGCTCTAGCAACAAATAGTGTTCAGCCATTTCGCTACTCATTACTTTTGCGTTACCACCTCGCCACTGCGCATTAATAGACCACCCAAACGGTTTACTCCGCATATCTTTTTCAAGCCCAAAGCAACCTTGCTCGAAAAGTGATTGGAGATCGCGTTGAAGCATGCGAGTTGAAATATCAAAGCCACGTTCAAGCAGTTTTTGCTGCAACTGGAGGGTCGAGATAGAGCTTGGCGCTATTGGCACAAGCTCTAGAATTGATAAATGGCGGTGTAAAATCATTAAAATACTTAGCTACTTCTGAAGTAAATAATTACGAGCTTGTTAGTTAGCGATATTGATTTATCCATACCGTCAAAAATAACCCCTCTAGGATAAGGTTTATTCTGAGCTTGTTCAACAACCACCTCATTTCAAGACTACTTCGCAACATAGAAGACTCAACGCAACTTGGCCTGACTTAGTTTCCCTCTCTGTCAGACTAGTT